>CAZOVQ010000170.1:0-3841 GCA_964583195.1 uncultured Thiobacillus sp. | reverse complement strand
GGGCTCGGACTCAGAGTTCGCCGTTGGCACCGGCCCGCATCACGCTGTCGAGCTTTTCGCGGATGGCCAGGGCGCCCTGGCGCAGTTCGGGAGTGATGCCCATCTGCTTGCCGGCCATGTCGAGCCAGGTCACGTCCCAGTCGAGCGTCATCACCCATATGTTCTTGTCGGCGTCTTCCATGACTGCGATCCGGCAAGGCAGAAATACGACCATTTCCGGGATGATCCGCAAAAGGTCGCGGCCGACGGCAATGTCGCAGAAGCTGAACACTTCCACGCGCGGCGCGCTGTCGTCCCCGAGCACGGCCTTGAAGTCCTTCCACATCAGATTGCTGCCGACGAACTTGAGGTTGACCTGGTTGGCGCGCAGCATCATCGATTCCACCACCTCGTCAAACGACAGGCCCGGCTTGGCCTGATATTTGACGGCGAAGTAGTTCATCGCCTCGCGCGCGTCCATCCGCATCATGTTCGCCATCATCGGCATCGCCATCTGCAGCCAGCGTTTTTTTTCCTCGGGCTTGAGAATGCGATTCATCTGGTAGTCGCGGTAAGGCGGCGGTGGTGCCTGCTGGATGAGCATGGGGCCGTAGGGCGTCTGGGTGGCGCCGAGCCATGGCTGCTGCGGAGCAGGGAGATAGGGATTGCGCGCGGGCGCGGCGGGTGGGTCGGCGGCCAGGGCTGTTGCGGCAGTGAAGCAGACGGCGAGGCAGGCGAGGCTTTTCATGGCGGGGTCTCCTTCGGTTCTTGTCGGCGTTCGTTTCATCCTACGCGCCTGTTTGCATCCGTCAACGCATCTGCGGAGGCCGTGTCCGGGGCTGCGTCCTTCGGGGCGGCGTGCTGCCGGAACAGTTCATCCATCGCCTCGAATTCGCGCGCGGCGGCTTCCAGGTCGCCCGCTTCGGCGTGCGACTCGATTCGTGTCGCGGCCGCCTGTAGGGCGGCAGCGCGCACGCTGGCGGCGGCGCCGCGCAGGGCGTGCGCTTCGGTGCGCACGCGGGCTGCGTCGGCGTCGGCGAGGGCGGATTTCAGGGCGGCCAGACTGGCTTCGGTGGTCTGGAGGAACAGGCTGGACAGTTCGGAGACGAGACCGGGATTGCCCGGATAACGCGCGGCGAGCGCGTCGCGGTCGAAGAGCGGCGACGGTGGATTTTCGCTGGCGGGCAGCCATTGCGCGAGCAGGGCGGCAAGCGCGGCTTCGGTATAGGGTTTCGAGAGATAATCGTTGGCGCCGGCGGCGAGGCAGGTTTCGCGAAAGCCGGCGCTGGCGTTGGCGGTGAGCGCGACGATGACGATCTCTCCGGCCTTGCCGGGGAGGGCGCGGATGCGCCGGGTGGCTTCGAGACCGTCCATTTCCGGCATTTGCCAGTCCATCAGTATGAGGTCGTATGCTTCCTGTCCGAGCCGTTCGAGCGCCTGCGTGCCGCTGACGGCGAGGGCGTGCGTCAGTCCCATTTCGCTCAACTGGTGCGCCAGAACTTTCTGGTTGACCGGATGGTCTTCAACCATCAGCACCCGGCCGCGCAGCCGGATCGAGGGGGCGGCAGGCAGTTCGATTACGGGCAGCGTGGTGGGCGGCAGCAGCAGCATGAGGGTGAAACGGCTGCCGTCGCCGGGCACGCTTTCGACCGCGATGCGTCCGCCCATGAGTCCGGCAAGCTGGCTGCTGACGGCGAGTCCGAGACCGGTGCCGCCGTAGCGCCGGGTGGTGGAGGAATCAGCCTGAGAAAACGCCTGGAACAGTCGTGAACAGGTTTCGCGCGGCATGCCGATGCCGGTGTCGCGGACGCTGAAACGGCAACCGATTTCGTCTCGCACGGGTTCGAATTCAAACCGCAATTCGACTTCGCCGCCGTGGGTGAACTTGATCGCGTTGTCCACCAGATTGAGCAGGATCTGGCGGACGCGGGTAGGGTCGCCGAGCAATGCCGGCGGCGGATCGGCGGGCAGGACGAGATCGAGGCGCAGGTTTTTCTCCAGCGCCCGGGCCTGGAACAGTGCGACCACGCCGCGCACGAGGTCGGCGGGGGAAAAGGCAATGCGTTCGATGCCGAGTTTTCCCGCTTCGATCTTCGAGAAGTCGAGGATGTCGTTGATGATGCCGAGCAGACTTTCCGCCGAGCTTTTGAGCGTGGCGACGAATTCGCGCTGCTGGCCGTCAAGCGGCGTCTTCAACAGCAGGCCGCTCATGCCGAGTATGCCGTGCATGGGCGTGCGGATTTCGTGACTGACGTTGGCGATGAATTGGGATTTGGCGCGCGCAATCTGCAAGGCGGCTTCGCGGGCGGCTTCCTTGGCGGCTTCGGCGGCGCGGCGCTCGGAGACGTCGCGCATGATCGCCTGGATCACCGGTTTTCCCTGAAGCTGCATGGCGTGCAGGGCAATTTCCGATTCGAACTGCGTGCCGTCGGCGCGACGGGCGCGCCAGTCCATTTCCGCGTGACCGGTTGCGCGAGCCTGGCCGATGGTCTGCATGGCGTGGTCGATGCCGGGCAGCCCGTTCGCCTGGATGGCGGCGCCGAGCTGCGGGATGGGCGTGCGCAGGAATTCGTCGACGCTGTTCATCCTGAACATCGAAAGCGTGGCGGGGTTGCAGTCTATGAAGCCCCGGTCGTCCAGAATCACGACCGCGTCGGAATTGGTTTCGAACAGGGTCTGGTATTTTTTCTTTTCGCTTTCGATCTGGCGCGTCTGCAGCAGCAGCCGCCGGCTGACCAGTATTGCCACCATGCTGGCCAGCAAGGTGGCGGCTGCGCCGAGGATCAGCATCAGCCATCGGGTGTCCTTGTAGGCCACGTAGGTGCTGCCGAGCGCGGTTTCGTTGGCCTCGCGTTGCAGCCGGGTCATGTTGTCGAGCGCTTTGACGAGCCGGTTCTGCAAGGGGATGGCCTGGCCTTGCAACAGCACCAGCGCGCCGTAGTTGTCGTCGCCGAGCGCCCGTTCGATCACTTCGAATATGACCGGCTGGTTGTAGAAGGTGATGCTGTCGATTTGGTCGAGCAGCGCGGTCTCTTGCACCGAGTCGATGAGGGATACGAGCTGGGTGCGATCCTTGGCGTACTGTTCGCCGAGGGCAAGGAATTCGAGGAACAGTTTGTCCTTTTCCCAGGGGTCGATCGACACCACGATGTGGTGCATGAGCACGGCCCGGTCGCGCAGGCTGTCGCGCATGCGCGAGGCGAGCCGTGTCTTGGTGTTGTTGACCGACACGACCTTGGCAAGCTCCTCGTTCAGCTTCGCCATCTGCGATACGCCCAGGCCGATGACGGCGAGCATCAGCAGCAGGGCGGCGGCGAAACCGAGGCCGACGTTGAGAAGCAGACTCTGCAGGGGCGAGGGCTGCATCGGCGGCAGGTCAGTCGCGGCGGAAAGCGACGACGTGATCGACGGCGAGCCTGATGCCGATTTTCTCGCCGATGGCGTGGTTGTGGTGCGAAGGCACGAGCGAGAGTGCGCGCTGGCCGCTGGGCAGTTTCAGGGTGTAGAGAAATTCGGCGCCGCGAAAGGCCTTGTTCTCGACTTCGGCGAGCAGGAGGCTGTCGTCGTCGTGAACGATGTCATCGGGGCGCAGGAGTACGTCGACCTGGCAATTGCGCACGCATTCGTCGCAGCCGCTGGCGTCGCATTCGACCGGGATATGACCATCGAGTACGCCGAGTTCGATCTCCACCCGATGGTCGTTGATGACTTCGCCGCTGAGCAAGGCCCCCTCGCCGACGAAATCGGCAACAAAACGGTTGGTCGGACGGTGGTACAAGTTGTAGGCGGTATCCCATTGCTGAATGTGGCCTTCGTGCATGACGCCGATCTTGTCGGCCATGGCAAACGCTTCATGCTGGTC
>CAZOVQ010000169.1:0-3893 GCA_964583195.1 uncultured Thiobacillus sp. | reverse complement strand
AGACCGATGGCGATGACGAGGCCCACATAAAACGGTGCCAACAGCCAGCGGCTGGCAAACATGAACCATTCCAGAAAATGCTCAAACTGCCGCATCGTTCCCCCCTACTGAAAAGGGCCGGTCATGGCCGGCCCTTTGAATTCAACCCTGAATCGCGCGTAGCGCTTCAATGCGCTCTTCCAGCGGCGGGTGCGTCATGAACAGGCGCTTCCAGCCTTGCGGGCTGCCGCCGGCGATACCGAAGGCCGCCATTTTTTCGGGCAGCGGGCCGCTGTGCGTCATTTGCAGACGTTGCAGCGCAGCGATCATCGCACCCCGGCCGGCGAGCGAGGCACCGCCCCGGTCAGCGCGGAATTCGCGTTGGCGCGAGAACCACATCACGATGATCGAGGCGAGCACGCCCAGGACCAATTCGGCCACGATCATGGTGACGAAAAACGCCGGGCCGTGACCGTTTTCGTTCTTGAACACCACGCGGTCGACGGTGTGGCCGATGACGCGCGAGAGGAACATAACGAAGGTGTTGACCACGCCCTGGATCAGCGCCAGTGTCACCATGTCGCCGTTGGCGACGTGGGCGATTTCGTGGCCGATGACCGCCTCGGCCTCTTCGCGCGTCATCGCCTGCAACAGGCCGGACGACACCGCGACCAGCGCGTTGTTCTTGCTCATGCCGGTGGCGAAGGCGTTGACCTCGGGCGAATCGAAAATGCCGACTTCGGGCATGCCGATGCCAGCGTCAGCCGCGTATTTTCTCACCGTATCAAATAGCCACAGCTCTCGCGAATTGGACGGTGTTTCGATGACGCGCACGCCCATGGTTTTTTTCGCCATCCATTTGGAGATCGCCAGCGAGATCAGCGAACCGCCGAAGCCCATCACCGCAGCAAAGATCAGCAGCGAGGTGAGGTTCAGGCCATTGGCATTGAGGTAGGGCTCGACGCCCAGCAGGCGCATGGTGACGGACAGCACCAGCACGATGGCGAAGTTGGTCGCCAGAAAGAGAAAAATGCGTTTCATGTCAGGTCTCCTTGAATAAGGGAAGTGCCTTGTACGGATGATGAGACGATACAGCGGAGTGTTGCACAATAAAATACGATTTTTATACTGCCATAGTTCGGTTTTTACTAAACGAGTTCCGCCATGCTCAACTACAAGCACCTGCATTACTTCCACATCGTGGCCAAGACGGGGGCGATCAACCGGGCGGCCGAAAAACTGCATCTTACGCCTCAGACATTGTCAGGCCAGATCAGCGCCTTCGAGGCGCGGCTGGGCATTGCGCTGTTCCGCCGCAGCGGCCGGCGGCTGGAACTCACCGATGCCGGACGCACCGCGCTCGGCTACGCCGATGAAATCTTCCACGTCGGCGCCGAACTCGAAGAAGCGCTCAGCCATCGCGCCGCCACGCCGGTGCAATCGTTCCGCGTCGGCATTGCCGACGTGGTGCACAAGGCCATCGCCTACCAGTTGCTCGAACCCGCCCTGACACTGGCCGAACCGGTGAAGCTGACTTGTCGGGAAGACCGTCTATCTACACTGGCCGCCGAACTTGCGATCCACCGCCTCGACATGGTGCTGGCCGACCGGCCGCTGCCCCCGTCCATGGACATCAAGGGCTACAGCCACCCGCTGGGCGAATGCGGCATCGCTTTCCTCGCCTCGAAGGCGCTGGCGAAGAAGCTGGCCGACCCTTTCCCGGCCTGTCTCGGCGACGCCCCCTTCCTTATCCCGGGCGAGGACAGTGCCCTGCGCGTGCCGCTCCTGCGCTGGCTCGAAAAGCAGGGGGCAAGCCCACGCATCGTCGGCGAATTCGATGACAGCGCCCTGATGAGCGCGTTCGGCCAAGCCGGCGCCGGCGTCTTCCCCACGCCGCTGACTGTGGCACCGGCGGTGATGCGCCAGTTCGGCGTGACCGAACTGGGGCGCACCCATGAAGTACGCGAACGCCATTTCGCGATCTCGGTGGAGCGCCGGCTCAGTCACCCGGCGGTGTTGGCGGTAAGCGAGGCGGCACGCAAACGCATGTCAGACAGCCCAGCCAAGCCGCAGCCTCGGCAGGCGTGAATATGGCGAACTGCGGTGCACAGCGTCGGCGCAACTTCAATACCGCGCTATCCTTGCTGACGAGCGGCACGCAAAGCCGGGCTGCCAGATCAAGAAATTTCTGGTCGTCCGGATCACTGCAGCGGGGCACACCCCCCACGCATGTCCGCTCGTGGAACACGCACGCCGCGCGGTAGCGAGCGACGAGTTCGGACTGGCGCGATGCCGTCAGCCCGAACGCCTCATACGCCAGCACGCGCGTCCACTCGCCGAAACTCGCCTCGGTCACCGCACAACGCAAACGGCCGACATCGAGTGCCTGTCGCAGTGGCCGCGCGCTCGGATCGCCAAAATGCAGCACGTCGAACACCACGTTGGTGTCGAGCACGACGAGAGGTTCGCCCGCTGGCATTTATTCAAGCGCGGTGTGTTCGGCGATGAATTCGCGTACCCAATGCTCGGGCTTGGCGCTGACAAAGCGGCCGACGATCTCGCCCTTGACGAACAGCAGCACCGTGGGAAAACCGCGCAGACCATAGCGGCTGGCGAGCTTCATGTTGGAGCCTTCGTCCACCTCGACCTTGGCGAGCCGGACGCGACCGTCGCAGTGGGCGATCACGCGTTCCAGCACCGGCGTCAGCGCGCGGCACGGCGGACACCAGTCGGCCCAGAAATCGACCAGAATGGGCAGTGCGTGCGAAGCCTCGATCACGTCGCGGTCGAAATGTTCGAGATGGGTGTCGAAAATGGGTCCCGGAGCGGGCGCATGAAGATGCGTCATGATGTCTGCGTGGAACGATACGCGCCGTATTGTGCCTCAAGCCGGACAGCCGTATGGTCGAAAACCAGAGTAATCGACGCGCGCACGGACCGGCCCATGGAAGAACATTTTTATCGCGAAGCGGAAGTCGCCCGCCTGCCGGGTTTCCTGCCCGCCGCCATGTACAACCTCGCGCACACGCTGCTGGCGCGCGCGGGCAAGTGCCTGTTCGTACCCATCCGCAGCATGCAATACATGGCCGTGCTGGACGCCGAGGAATTCATCTTCGTCGACAGCCAGAATCGGGCCTGGGTCGAACTGGCCTGGCAGAATTTCCGGCCGCAGGCGCGCGCTTCGCTGGACGAACGCGTGCCCTTCGAGATCGTGCACTATCTGCCGCAGGCGGCGCAGACCATGAAACGCCTGCCTGGCGAATTTCACCAGGCCTTGCTGGTGCTGGCCGAACGGCAAAAGCCCGCCGCATCGGCCGCGGTACTCGCGTGGCCGGCACGGAATACGGACGACGATACGCCTGCGCGCTGAACCTCTACGCGCCGGCCGCCCCCTGCTGCAATCCCAGCCAGGCACGCAGTGCGGACAGGAACCGCCCACCCCGCGAGACAACACGCGACGAGAGGATCAGGGTGTCGCAGTCTGCTTCGAGCCAGACGTGCGCCTCGCCGGTCACGATCAGATCGGGAGTGCTCTGCGCGAGGTGCCGCGCCAGCGTCTGGCGGCGCGGGCCATACCCCGCATGGCAAACAGCGCCTTCCGCGCCCAGGCTTGCAACGAGAAAACGCAGGCGCCGCAGCGCCGCGGCTTCGTAGTCGCGCATGCCGCCGCCGGGATAGCCGCCATCGAACTGGCTGTCGGGTTCGATGAGATGCAGCACCTCTAGCACGGCGCCACTCGATTGCGCCAGCAGATGCGCCCTGCCGACGACGGCGGCGTCGAAGGCGTCGAATTCGACCAGGGCCAGAACACGCCTGTAGGGATGCGGCTCAAGCATGCGCAACGTCTCCTGGTGGCAGGGTCGCCACCGGCGAGGCGGGCGCGGACGAACATTCGCGGAAAATGCGCGCGCGAC
>CAZOVQ010000168.1:0-3896 GCA_964583195.1 uncultured Thiobacillus sp. | reverse complement strand
TGTGGGGGTTCGCGGGAACGGGGATGGGCCGGTCGGCGAGACCGGCGGCGGCAGCCAGTGCGGGAAGGGCGAGCAGGAACTTCGCCAGGACGATGCAACGCGCGATACGCATGATCTTCAGCTCCTCTTGTTTTGTGGATAGTCGGCGCTGCTGCGGATTCCTGACGCCGGGTCGGCAGGCTGTCAGGAAGCGTCCGCCGCCCCGACCAAGCCACGTCCCGGAAGGAAGCTCTTTATGGTTAGCGTGACCGAACCCGCCTGGCTGCTGACAACCCTGGAAATTCTTGCGGCGCTGTTCATTTTCGTCGTCGGACTGGCTGCGCTCGTCGTCGTCGTGGTGTATGTGCTCGACGTGACGCAGAAACGCCAGGCGCTGCGCCGCAACTTCCCGGTGATCGTGCATTTCCGCTACGCCTTCGAGCGGATGGGCACGTTCTTTCGCCAGTACTTCTTCGCCATGGATCGCGAGGAAATGCCGTTCAACCGTGCCCAGCGCTCCTGGGTCTATCGCGCGGCGAAGAACATCGATAATACGGTGGCTTTCGGCTCCACCCGTGACTTGCGCCCGGTCGGCACGGTGCTGTTCGTCAACACGCCCTATCCAACGCTGAACGAAGACGCGGTGCCGCCGCGCGAAGTGACGGTCGGGCCACAATGCGCCCAGCCTTACGTGACCCGTTCGATCTTCAATATTTCGGGCATGAGCTACGGCGCGATTTCGAAACCGGCGGTGCTGGCGCTGTCCAAAGGCGCGAAGCTGGCGGGCTGCTGGATGAACACCGGTGAAGGCGGGCTCACCCCCTGGCATCTGGAAGGCGGTGCCGATCTGGTGTTCCAGATCGGCACCGCGAAGTTTGGCGTGCGCGACAAGGCTGGCAGGCTCGACGAGGCGCGGCTGCGCGAGATCGCCGCGTGGCCGCAGGTGCGGATGTTCGAGATCAAGCTGTCGCAGGGCGCAAAACCGGGCAAGGGCGGCATTCTGCCCGCCGCGAAGGTCACGCCGGAAATCGCGGCGATCCGCGGTCTGTCTCCGGGCGAAGCGGCGATCAGTCCGAACCGGCACCCCGATATTGCCGATGATGCGCAGCTTCTGGACATGATTGCACGCGTGCGTGAAGGTTCGGGAAAACCAACCGGCATCAAGATCGTGATCGGCGGGGCGGATTGGCTGGACGCCTTTCTTGCCGCCGTCGTGGCACGCGGCGCGGAGAGCGCGCCCGACTTCATCACCGTGGATGGTGCGGAAGGCGGCAGCGGCGCCGCGCCGCAGGCACTCATCGACGACATGGGCCTGCCGTTGCGCGAGGCGCTGCCCATGCTGGTCGACAAACTCCTCGAATACGGCCTGAAGGACAGGGTGAAGGTGATCGCCTCGGGCAAACTCATCACCCCGGCCGACGTGGCCTGGGCATTGTGCGCCGGCGCCGATTTCGTGACCTCGGCGCGCGGTTTCATGTTTTCGCTGGGCTGCATCCAGGCGCTGCAATGCAATCGCAACACCTGCCCCACGGGCATCGCCACCCACGATCCGCGCCTGCAACACGGCCTGGTGCCCGTGGAAAAAGCCGAGCGCGTCGCCAACTATCAGCGCAACATCAGCCACGAAGTCGGCATGCTCGCCCATGCCTGCGGGGTGCGCGAACCGCGGGCGCTCAATCGTTCGCATTGCCGTGTGGTGGGCGCATCGGGCCGGTCGCGCACGCTGTCAGAACTGTATCCTTACCCTGCTCCGGCCCGTGGAGGGCAATGAAATGCAGGGTTTTGTCAGGAATGGGACGGCAGGCCGGTCAGCCTGTATGAAGACCTGCTTGTCTAAATTCGCGGGCGCATTGCAGTGCCGGTTGCGATGAAGGCGTCCGAATTCGAACGCCTGGTTCGCACCCACACGGCGGAGCTGTTCCGTTTTGCCTACTGGCAGTGCCGGGACCACAACACGGCCGAGGATCTGCTGCAGGAAACCTTCGCGCGTGCCTGGCAGGCGCGCGACAGCCTGCGCGAGGCCGCGTCGGCCAAAGCTTGGCTTTACCGCATTCTGCGCAACGAGCATGCGCGTCTGCACGAACGCAAGGCCTTGCCAGTGGACGATGTCGACCTGGACGACTTGCCGGTTGCCGATGGGGTTGATCTGGAGCGGGATTACGCGGTGCGCGAACAGTTGGCCCTGTTGACGCCACGCTATCGGGAGCCGCTGCTGATGCAGGCGCTGGGCGGCTTCAGCTGCGCCGAGATCGCCGCGGTGCTGGGAATCGGCGAGGAAGCGGCGATGCAGCGGCTGAGCCGCGCCCGACTGGCATTGCGCCGGCTTTGGCGGGGTGAGGATCCGCATGCGGAAAAGGAGAAAGCGACATGAATTGCATGGAGTTCAGGCGCGTTGCGCTGGCCAACCCGCATCATCCGGGGCACGAGGCGTTGACGCACGAAACCGTGTGTCTGGCGTGCGCCCGCTTCTATCGCGATCTGCGCCAGCAGGAAGAAGACCTTTACGAGGCGATCTGCGTGCCCGTGCCGGAAGGTCTGGCCGACCGCATTCTGTTGCGCCGCAGGCGCGGCTGGCGGGAATGGCTCGCGCCGCGTTTCACCATCCCCGCACTGGCAGCGAGTCTGGCGCTGGTCGTGGCGCTGGGCAGCGTCTGGAAACTGACGCTGGGTCTTTCGCCCGAGATGCTGGCGGCTGGCATCGCCGAACACGTTGAACACGAGGCCAAGGCCCTGGCGGCCTCGACGCCCGTCCCGCTTCCCGTGTTGACGCAGGCCTTGCACAGCGGCGGCGGCGAATTGCTGGACCCGCTCGTCAGGACGACCTATGTCGATCATTGCCCGCTGCCCGGCGGCGGCGAGGGCGAGCATATCGTCTTCGATACCCCGCACGGCAAGATCACGCTGATCGTCATGCCGGGCAAAAAACTGTCGGCTCCCCTGCGGCTGGATCGGGCCGGATTGACGGTCAGCCTCATGCCCGCCGGCAAGGGTAGTCTGGCGCTGGTCACGACAAATCCGCAGTCCATCGGCGAGGCGGAAACCTGGGCAAAGAAAACCCTGCGCTGGGGCGGCAGCCGGACCTGAAGCAGTTTGCGTGCCGGTACGCGTCAGGTTTGCCGGCCATGCCCGACCCATGCGCATGACCATCACCGGGGGCAATCATGTTCAAACCCGCCGCAATCGTCCTGTCGCTATTTCTGGCTGCGTCTCCCGCCCGGTCCGCGGATGGCCTGATCGCGCTTGCCTGCACGAACACATCGACCGCCAGTCTCGACCGGCTTGAAAAACTGGCCGTCGCGCGCGGGCTTCGCATCTTCGCCCGCATCGATCATGCGGCCGGCGCGGCCAGTATCGGCGAAACCCTGCGCCCGACCGAACTCATGATATTCGGCCACCCGAAAGGTGGCACGCCGCTCCTGAAGTGCTCGCAATCCTATGGTATCGATTTGCCGCTGCACGTGCTGGCCTGGGAGGACGCGTCCGGCAAGAGCTGGCTCGGTTATCGCGATCCTTCCGGAGTTGGGCATACCCATCCCGACACCGAGTGCGACGTGGCGCTGAAGCGTCTTGCCGTCACGCTCGACGAACTGGTGCGCGAAGCCGCGCGCGACGAAAAATGAGGGAAGTGCCGGTTCAGGCCAGCGCGGCGGCGATGCGCTTGAGCGCTTTTTCCAGGTTGGCCTGCGAGGTGGCGAAGGACAGGCGAATATAGCCTTCCGCACCGAAGGCCGAGCCGGGGACGACGGCGACGTCGGCTGATTCCAGCAGGTATTCGGAGAAGGCGATGTCGGTGCCTTGCTCGATCACATCGCGCGCCAGCAGATTCTGGATGGCCACGCGCACGTCGGGGAAGGCATAGAAGGCGCCGCCGCTGTCCACGCACTTGAAGCCGGGAATGGCGTTGAGCGCGTCGACCA
>CAZOVQ010000167.1:0-3898 GCA_964583195.1 uncultured Thiobacillus sp. | reverse complement strand
AGCCGCGCTGGGTTTAATAAAGGCAGCGGAACGCATCGCGTCCGGGATAGCTCGCCGTGTCGCCGAGTTCTTCCTCGATGCGCAGCAGCTGGTTGTACTTGGCCATGCGGTCGGAGCGCGACAGCGAGCCGGTCTTGATCTGGCGCGCGTTGGTCGCCACCGCGAGATCAGCGATGGTGCTGTCCTCGGTTTCGCCCGAGCGGTGCGAGATCACCGAGGTGTAGCCCGCCTGCTTGGCCATTTCGATGGCCTGGAAGGTTTCCGACAGCGTACCGATCTGGTTGACCTTGATGAGGATGGAATTGGCGATGTTCTTCTCGATGCCCTCTTTCAGAATCTTGGCGTTGGTCACGAAGAGATCGTCGCCCACCAATTGCACCTTGGCCCCGAGCTTGTCGGTGAGGACTTTCCAGCCGTCCCAGTCGCCTTCGGCCATGCCGTCCTCGATGCTGATGACGGGGTATTGGTCGCACCAGGCGGCGAGGTAATCGGCCATTTCTGCCGAGGTCAGCTTCTTGCCTTCGGATTCAAGGTGGTAGAGACCGTCCTTGTAGAACTCGGACGCCGCGCAGTCGACGCCGATGGCGACGTCGATGCCGGGCTGCAGGCCCGCCTTTTCAATGGCCTGCACAATCAGCTTCAACGCCGCCTCGTGCGATTCGAGGTTGGGTGCGAAGCCGCCTTCGTCGCCCACCGTGGTCGCCATGCCCAGATCGTCGAGCAGTTTTTTCAGGGCGTGGAAGACTTCCGCGCCGTAGCGCAGGGCTTCGCGGAAGCTCGGCGCGCCGACCGGAATGATCATGAATTCCTGCATGTCGATGTTGTTGTTGGCGTGCGCGCCGCCGTTGATGATGTTCATCATCGGCACCGGCAGCGCCATCGGCGCAGCGCCACCCAGGTAGCGGTAGAGCGGCAGGCCGGCCTGTTCGGCGGCGGCACGGGCGCAGGCCATCGACACGGCGAGCAGCGCGTTGGCGCCCAGGCGCGACTTGTTCTCGGTGCCGTCGAGTTCGATCATGGTCTTGTCGATGAAGGCCTGGTCTTCCACGTCGAGCCCGATGATGGCTTCGCAGATTTCGGTGTTGACGTACTCGACGGCCTTCAGCACGCCCTTGCCCAGATAGCGGCTCTTGTCGCCGTCGCGCAGCTCGATCGCTTCGCGCGAGCCGGTGGACGCACCCGACGGCACCGCCGCGCGGCCCATCACGCCGGATTCCAGCAGCACGTCGGCTTCAACCGTGGGATTGCCGCGGGAGTCGAGAATTTCCCGGGCGACGACATCAATAATTGCGCTCAATTTTTATTCCTCAAATTCCAGATTTACTCAGAGGTAGCAGAGGAAACAGAGTGAAAACGGGCTTGATACAGTTTTCCTCGTTCCCCTCTGCTTACTCTGTGTCAAACATCAGTTTGTGTTCAATAAACCCGCGCTGCTTCACCAGCACGTCGATTTCCTTCAGCGTTTCCAGCAGTGCTTTCATCATGCCCAGCGGCCACGCATTGGGGCCGTCGGACAGCGCGCATTCCGGATTGGGATGCGTCTCGGCAAACAGACCGGCCACGCCGGTGGCCACGGCCGCGCGCGCCAGCACCGGCACAAACTCGCGCTGGCCGCCGCTCTTGGTGCCCTGCCCGCCGGGCTGCTGCACCGAATGGGTGGCGTCGAACACCACCGGACACTGGGTGGCACGCATGATCGCCAGGCCCCGCATGTCGGAGACCAGCGTGTTGTAGCCGAACGAAACACCGCGCTCGCACACCATGATCTGCTCGTTGCCGACGGCGCGCGCCTTGTCGACCACGTTCTGCATATCCCACGGCGCGAGGAACTGGCCTTTCTTGATGTTGACCGGCCGTCCCTGGCGGGCGACGTTCTGGATGAAGTTGGTCTGGCGGCACAGGAAGGCCGGCGTCTGCAGCACGTCGACCACCGACGCGACCTCTTCCAGCGGCGTGTCTTCGTGCACGTCTGTGAGCACCGGCACGCTGATCTGCTTTTTCACTTCGGACAGGATGCGCAGCCCCTCTTCCAGCCCCAAGCCACGGAAGGACTGCGTGGACGAGCGGTTGGCCTTGTCGAACGAGGATTTGTAGATGAACGGAATACCGAGTGCCGCGCACATTTCCTTCAGCGTGCCGGCGGTGTCCATCGCCAGTTGCTCGGATTCGATCACGCAGGGGCCGGAGATCAGGAACAGCGGTTGATCGAGCCCCGCTTCGAAATGACAGAGTTTCATGCGCGCTTCTCCTGTTGGTAGGCCAGCGCGGCCTTCACGAATGCGGAAAACAGCGGATGCCCGGCGCGCGGGTTGCTGGTGAATTCGGGATGAAACTGGCAGCCGACGAACCAGGGATGCACGTCGCGCGGCAGCTCGACCATTTCGCACAGGTCGGTACCCGGCGCACGCCCCGCCACCACCAGCCCACGGGCTTCGAGCTGCGACAGCAGCGTGTTGTTCACTTCATAACGATGACGATGCCGCTCGACGATGCTGTCGGCACCGTAAACGCTGTGCGCCAGCGTGCCGGCCTTGAGGTTGCAGGGCTGGCCGCCCAGCCGCATGGTGCCGCCGAGGTCGGATTGTTCGCTGCGTTTTTCGAGCTGGCCAGTGCGGTCGAGCCATTCGGTGATGAGGCCGATGACGGGGTGCGTGGTCGCGGGGTCGAATTCGGTGGAATGCGCGTCACTCATGCCGGCCACATCGCGCGCGTATTCGACCACGGCGAGCTGCATGCCCAGGCAGATGCCGAGATACGGCACCTTGTGCTCGCGCGCATAACGGATGGCGGCGATCTTGCCTTCGACGCCGCGTTTGCCGAAGCCGCCGGGCACCAGGATCGCGTCCATGCCTTTCAGCGCGTCGATACCGGTTTTTTCGATCTGTTCCGAATCGATGTAATGGATCTTCACCCGGCTGCGGGTGTGCATCCCGGCGTGGATCATCGCCTCGGACAGGGATTTGTAGGATTCGGTGAGATCGACGTATTTGCCGACAAAGGCAATGTCGACCGTGTGCTGCGGGTTTTCCAGCGCGTCGACCAGCCGCGTCCACACGGACAGATCGGCGGCGCGCGCCAGGATGTCGAGCTTGTGGCAGACGATCTCGTCGAGCATCTGCTGGTGCAGCATGGCGGGAATCTTGTAGATCGAGTCGGCGTCACGCACTTCGATCACGGCCTCGGGGCGCACGTTGGTGAACAGCGCAATTTTCCGGCGCTCGTCCAGCGGAATCTCGCGGTCGGCGCGGCACAGCAGGATGTCGGGCTGGATGCCGATCTCGCGCAGCTCCTTCACGCTGTGCTGCGTGGGCTTGGTCTTCAGCTCGCCCGCCGTGGGAATGTAGGGCAAGAGCGTCAGGTGGATGAAGCAGGTGTTCTTGGGGCCGTCTTCAAAGCCCATCTGGCGGATGGCTTCCAGAAAGGGCAGCGATTCGATGTCGCCGACCGTGCCGCCGATTTCCACCAGCGCCACGTCCGCGTCGCCCGCCCCCTCGCGGATCGAGCGCTTGATCTCGTCGGTGATGTGCGGGATGACCTGTACCGTGCCGCCGAGGTAGTCGCCGCGCCGTTCCTTGTCGATCACCGACTTGTAGATCTGGCCGGTGGTGAAGTTGTTGCGGCGGCTCATGCGGGCGCTGGAAAAGCGCTCGTAGTGGCCCAGGTCGAGGTCGGTTTCCGCGCCGTCGTCGGTCACGAACACTTCGCCGTGCTGAAACGGGCTCATCGTGCCGGGGTCGACGTTGATGTAGGGATCGAGCTTCAAGAGGGTGACGCGGAGGCCGCGCGATTCGAGCAGCGCAGCAAGCGAAGCGGAGGCGATCCCTTTCCCGAGGGAAGAAACCACTCCGCCGGTGACAAACACGTACTTCGTCATGTTGGTTGGCGGGGGCGGGTGATG
>CAZOVQ010000166.1:0-3907 GCA_964583195.1 uncultured Thiobacillus sp. | reverse complement strand
AAAGCACCGCAAAACCAGCAGGCTACGAATTTACAGAAGGAATGTTGCACCAACAAGTCAAAGCGGGGCAGCTGCTGATCGAGCTGGATGCCACCAGCGCCGCCGCCGACAGCGAGCGCCTGCGCAATGAAGCGCAAACCGCGGATCAGAGCGCGGGTTTTCACTTTGTATGTCAGTGCCGAGTCGGCAAAGTATTGCCGACCTACAGGGGTCTTCCCGTTTTTCGCTTGATCCTGGAACAGCAGTCGGACGCGCCCGAGGGCGCGCCGGGTCAAGTGGCGGGCGCATACGATTCCACATGGGCTTCAGCCCATAGGGGATCGGAGTCCCCTGGTGGTGTGAAGCAACGACGCCGCGGGCCCGCGAGGAGGCACGATAGCGGAGTCGTTGCCGTGCAGGCGGCTTTACGAATCCGGCCTGCTCCTTGCGGGTGCAAAGGCAGGCGCACGAGCCGGCATGCCAGTGGGTGCGTGGCGGCTTCAGGTTTGCACTGCTGCTTCCCACATGCCCTTGCGGCATACGCCGCGTGCGTCGCAGAACTGGCATACGGCGTCTATGCCGGAAGCGGTGAGCGGCGTTCCTGCGGCGATGGCTTCGAGTAGCGCGGGCAGGCGGCGGGCGATGCCGTCGATGTCGGTTTCGCCGTCGAGGTCAAGTGGGGTGACGGGCGTGTCGTTGATCGGCAGGTAAGCGGCGGCGGCGTCGCCAAGCCAGGCGTAGAACGGTAGCTGGACGGTTTCCGTGGGGTCGCCGAGTTTTTTTCTGAGGCTGCTGGCAGCGCCGGTTTTATAGTCGAACACGGTGCGCGCGGTATCGCCATCGGGCAGTGTGCGGGTATCGACGCGGTCGAATACACCCTGGAGTTCGACGCTGCCGAGGCCGGGCACTTCGACGGGCACGGCGAAAGGGGTTTCGCCGGAGGCGTAGCGCCAGCCCTGTGCCGCCCAGGCGAGCCAGGCGTCGATGTAGGCGGGAAGGATCGCCTCCCAGCGGCTCGCCCAGGCGGCGGCAGTGTAGGCCGGCAGGACGGAGAACTCTGCACGGCTGTATTCGGCCAGCCGCGCCAGCGCAGGGGCGTGTTCGAGCGGTGGGTCGCTGTCGTGAAAGCGCTTGAGAATGCGATGCAGCGCGCTGCCGTAATCGCTTTTGTCGAGCGGGTCGTCCGCTTCGTCGAGGGCGCGTACATCGAGCACGCGCTCGACGAAAAAGCGGTAGGGACAGTCGAGCAGGGTCTGGTAGGCGCTGGAGGAATATCGGCGCGGCAGGTGTGCGGGCGCAAGCGTTGGCGCGGGCTGCGCACTCGGGGCGAGGGGCGGGCTGGCCTGCGCGGGCGGCAGGCCTACGCGCTGGCGCGGCAGGGCGACACCCCAGGCGGCGCAATGCAGGGCGTCAAGCCGCAACAACAGGGGCGAGGCGGGATTCGGCTCGTCGTCGTGCCAGGCTTGCCAGGAAAACAGCGCAGGTACCGGCGCCACCAGGGCGATGAGGTCGGCAACGGCGGCTTCGGCCTCGTCTTCGGCGGTGGGCAGGCCGAGTGCCTTGCGGGTGGCGTTAGCAAACAGGCCGGGTGCGGGATGCGGCGGCAGGCGTCGGGCGTCGGCGCCAAGCACGGCGACGGCTTCGAACGTGCGGCCGCGCGCCTGCGGCAGCGCGGTGAGCACGATCGGGCTGTCGATGGATTCGTCGCGGAAACTGGCTGATTCCAGTGCGTGGTCGAGCCAGCGTCGCCATTCGCTGTAGCTGTATTTTTCATGGTCGGCGGCAAGGTCGCGGGCGAGTTCGGCGAGCGTATCGAGCAACGCCCGGCCGGCGTCGTCGTCGGCCAGCGTGGCACGCGCGTCGAGTGCGTCGAGGCTTGTGCTCAGACGTTCGAGCCAGACCGGGAGCGGGGCGCGGGTACGCGGGAAATTGCGCGCCGCCGCGGCCAGCCGTTCGATCCAGACGGGCGGGTCGCCGAATTGCTCGCGCGCCAGGCGCTGCATGTCGGCCATGCCCTGTGCGACCCCGCGCCGGCGCAGGGCGAGCTCGAACGCCAGCACCGCATCCTGGCGTGCGGCAAGCTCACCCAGGACGAAGGGTGATTTCAGAAGATCGAGCAGTTCGATATGCGGGAAGTCGTTGGCCACACATTCCAGCCAGCGGTCGAGCACAGCTGCGGCAGCGGTGGTCGAAAGCGTCCAGCCGGTTTCGTCGGCCACGCGAACGTTCATGCGTTCGAGCAGCGCGCGCGTTCGGCGCGCCGTTTCGCGATCCAGCGCGATGAGCGCGATGGCGCGGCGGCCGGCGCCCAACTGCTCGGCAAGCCAGGCGGCGACCGCTCGCGCTTCGGCCTCCAGGTGCAGCGCCGGCGCCAGCCGGAAATCGGCCAGAGGTGACTCGGGCTGGCGCCGGGCCAGCGCCCGGGCGCGCTCGGCGAGCGGCGGCTGCGTCGTTTGCCAGGCCTGCGCCAGCGCATGCGCGCGCGGCAAGGAAAGATCGGGCGTAACGATGTCCACCGCGGCATGCGCGGCACAACGTTCGAGAAAGCGGCGCTCGATGCCGGTGAGCGGGCCCAGGGCGAAGCCCAGAATGGGGCGCGGCGCGGCGGCAAACACCGCCAGGGTGCGATCGAGGCTGTGCGCGTAAAGCGACTGCGGGTCCTTGCCGTCGCCATTCAGCACGCGCCATACGGTTTCGACGAGCGCCGTTTCACGACCAAGCCGGCCGTCGAGGTGCGTCCGCAGACGCGGGCCGGCTTCGGCGCCCGTGCGTTCGGCCGACAGCGCGTCGGCGAATTGCAGCAGCGCCTCTGCGAGCGCCCATTTGTCGACCGTTCCCAGCCAGGTTTCGCGGCGCAATACGCCATACAGCCGCGCCAGGCGCGCCGACTGTGGTTCGGCGCAGTCGTCGGCATGGCGTGCGGCCCAGCTTTTCAGTGGCACGATGTCGGGCGGGATCAGTGCCGGACGTTCCGCCTCCTGCGCCAGTGCACGGGCGAAATCCTGTCCGGCGCGATGATTGGGGACGAGCACGATGAGGCCCGACAGGTCCGGCAGGCGGTCGCCGTAGCGGTCGAGCAGATAGCGGGCGGCGGCCTGCGGCATTGTGGTGTCGCCTCGTTGAGGCGTGCGAGTCAGCGTTCCAGGTATTGCAGCTTGTTCTTGGTCTTGGCCCAGTCGTCGGCGTCGGGCAGGGCCTCCTTGCGTTCGACGATGACTTTCCAGATTTTCGACAGCTCGGCGTTGAGCGCGATGTATTCACGCTGATCGTCGGGCACGTCGTCTTCGGCGAATATGGCTTCGACCGGGCATTCGGCCACGCAGAGGGTGCAGTCTATGCATTCTTCGGGGTCGATGACCAGGAAGTTGGGCCCCTCGTGAAAACAGTCCACGGGGCAGACATCGACACAGTCGGTGTATTTGCATTTCACGCAGGCATCGGCAACAACATAAGTCATGGTTCTGTCCGGAAGGTTGGAATGGGAGGGTTGCTTGCAAGCGGCAATTTTGAGGTAGGATATCGGCACAAAGCCGAATTTTCCAGTTTTCCCGTCCGCGTCCCGGCAGCCTGCGCCGGTTCCGCGTCAAGTACGAACCCTGTCCGGCCACGACCTCATTCCCAACAGGAGCTTTCCCGATGAGCGAACATGTTCATTACATATCCGACGATTCCTTCGAACAGGAAGTCCTCCAGGCCGGAGTGCCGGTATTGGTGGATTACTGGGCCGACTGGTGCGGCCCCTGCAAGATGATCTCCCCCATACTCGATGAAGTCGCCCGCGAATACGCCGGCAAGCTCAAGGTCTGCAAACTCAACATCGACGAGAATCAGGCCACCCCGCCCAAGTTCGGCATTCGCGGCATACCCACCCTGATGATCTTCAAGAACGGCAACGTCGAAGCCACCAAGGTCGGCGCGCTTTCCAAAT
>CAZOVQ010000165.1:0-3908 GCA_964583195.1 uncultured Thiobacillus sp. | reverse complement strand
TCACCTGCCCGCTGCACGGCTGGAACATCGAACTCGATTCCGGCTGCGCCGTGGCGCCTGACACTGGCTGCGCCCGCGAGTTTCCGGTTCGGGTCGAGGGCAGCCGCGTGTGGCTGGATCTCGCGGCGATCGACTGCGAGGCGGCGTAAGGCCTGAAGCCTCATACAGAGAGAGCTGTCGTGAGCGAGGCGCGGCCTGGGGCATTGCCCGGAGTCATTCCGGAACTCATGGGCCGGTCGGGGGGCTGCACCGTGCGCTGTCGGCCTCCCGAACCACGGCAGTTGAGGGCGGTTCGAGGAAAATGTCCCAGTCGATCATGGGTGCAGGGTGACCGAACAGGTAGCCCTGGAAGAGCGTGCAGCCGCTATTGAGCAGAAAGTCGAGTTGTTCCCGGGTTTCGATGCCTTCGGCGACTGTTTCCAGGTCGAGCGACCGGCACATGGCCAGGATGGCGCGCACGATGGCGGCATCGTGCGCGTTGTGGGTGACGTCGCCGACAAAGGAACGGTCGATTTTTACCTGGGTCAGCGGCAGGCGTTTCAGGTAGGACAGCGAGGAATATCCCGTGCCGAAATCGTCCAGCGAGAATCCGATGCCCAGCCGGATGAGCGCATGCATCCGCTCGATGACCGTATCGAGGTTGTCGAGCACGGCGTGCTCGGTCAATTCCAGTTTCAGCCGGGTCGGATCGATGCCGCTGGCGGTCAGGCAGCGTTGAATCTGGTCGACGAAATCCGGCTGGTGGAATTGCCGCGCGCTGACGTTGACCGACAGGTGCAGTGCGCGTGTGCGCGGATCAGTCGACCAGGCCTTGATCTGCGCGCACGCGGTTTCGAGCACCCATTGGCCGATCGGCAGGATGAGCCCGGTCTCTTCCGCCACGGCGATGAATTCGTTGGGTGACAAAGCGGGGCATTCGTCGGGCTGCCAGCGTATCAGGGCTTCCGCGCCGGTCAACTGACCGTGCCGGTCAACCTGCGGCTGGTAGAACAGGTGAAATTCCTCCCGTTCCAGTGCGCGCCGCAATGCGTGTTCGAGCGAGATGCGCGTGTCGATGGCGGCTTGCATGGCCGGATTGAAAAAGCGGATCGTGTTGCGGCCGGCATCCTTGGCCTGGTAGAGCGCGACGTCGGCCTGTTTGAGCAGGCTGTCGGCCGGAGTTTCGCCATTGCGAAACAGGGTGAGCCCGAGACTGGGCGTGATGAAGTATTCGGCCTCGCCGCCGCCCAGGATGTAGGGCTGGCCCAGGGTGAGCCGGATTTTCTCGGCAATGTGCCCGGCCTGGTCGATCGCCAGGCATTCGGTCGGGCCCAGCCGTTCCAGCAGGACGACGTATTCGTCGCCGCCCAGCCGGGCCACCGTATCCTCACGTCGCACGCAGACGACGAGGCGCAAGGCCGTTTCGAGCAGCATCCGGTCACCGATGTCGTGTCCCTGGGTGTCGTTGATGCTCTTGAAATGATCCAGGTCCAGGATCATCAGCGCGCCGTATTCGCCCGCGCGTTCTCCGGTCTGAAGCGCGTGTTCGAGACGGTCCAGCAGCAGACGGCGGTTCGGCAGATGGGTGAGCGGATCGTAAAAGGCGAGCTGGCGGATTTCTTCTTCCGATTGGTGCTGCTCGCTCATGTCCTCGAAGATGGCGATGCCGCCCGCGGGGACGCCGTCGGCATTCCGCAGGGGGGCACAGGTCACGGCGATCCAGAGACGGGCGCCGCTCAGGGTCGAGAGGTATTCCCCTTCGTAACGCCCCTGGCCGCCGTCGAGCGCGGATTGCAGCGCCGACAGTATGCGCCTATCCCGCAGGATGTTCATGTCGAGTCCGATGAGTCGCTCGCGAGGTGTTTGGAAAATATGGGCGAGCCGGTCGTTGCAGTAGGTGATGACGAGCCCGGCATCGTAATGCAGGATACCCGTGGGCGAGTGTTCGAGAATCAGCCGGTAGCGTTCCTCGCTCGCCAGCAGCGTGGTTTCAGCGCGCACGCGTTCGGCGAGTTCCGCTTCGGCTGCATCGCGCGCGCAGGCGAGGTCGGCGGCCTGTCGGGCCTGTTCGAGTCCCAGGCGTATCGAAGCGTCCAGCGTCTCGTGCAGGTAGCGCGCACTCAACAGCGCAACGCCCGCGAACAGCAGGATCATCAGCCCAAAAACCCAGTCCAGAGGCGACGTGGCCTGAAGCAGGACCGTCAGCGAGGAAGCCAACAGGACGGGCAGGGCAAACGCACGGAAGGCGGCCGGGATGGGCGCCAGGAGCGGTACCGCCCCCGCCACCATGCCGACCATGACGAGGCCGGTGAACAGGCGCATGTCGTCGGGCGCTTCCCACATGAAGAGGATCGCCCCGGTGCCCCATACGAACCCGGCCAGCCCGGTGGCGGCGACATAGCGCCGCTGCCCGCCATCGACCTGGCCGAGAACGCTGCGGCGGGGTGGGGCAAACCGCCGTGCGAGCACGTAACGTTCGGCCGCGATGCTGAACGCCAGGCCCAGCCATATCCAGTCGATCGCACTGACCGCACGCAGGCTGGCGTGAACGAAGACCAGCAGCGTAGCGTTGACGACGGCGACGAGCTGCGCCTGGCCCGCGTTGCGGAAGAGCAGCGCCAACTTGCGCCGCTGGGTTTCGGCTTCGGTATCGGAGGGCGCGGCGGGTGCCGGCAATGCGTGGGCGGTCATATTACCGACCCGGCGCCGGAAGGCGCAGCGGCTCCGGACGGAAAGCCGGTGCGTTCGGGGCGGGTATGCGGCGGATATTCGCCAAAACGACGGCAGGCGAGCAAGCGGGACATCAGAGTGAAGACAGGGGGGCGTCGAGGTACACGGGAAGCGCCGGTTTTTGGGCGGGCAAGCCCTCGGGCATTACACGATGTCCAGATGATCCAACCCCGCCATCATGTCGCGCCCCTTGGCCTCCTGACCGTGCAGCTTGATCTTCAGGCGCAGGTCGTTGAGGCTGTCGGCGTTGCGTAGTGCGTCCTCGTAGGAAATCAGGCCGGCTTCGTAGAGGTCGAACAGCGCCTGGTCGAAGGTCTGCATGCCGAGTTCGCGTGACTTCGACATGATCTCCTTGATCTCGTGCACCTGGCCCTTGAAGATGAGGTCGGCAATGAGCGGGGAGTTGAGCAGGATTTCGACCGCCGCGACGCGGCCGGCCGTACCCTTCCGGGGGATGAGGCGCTGCGAGATGAAGGACTTGAGGGTGAGCGACAGGTCCATCAGCAGCTGGTCGCGCTTTTCTTCGGGGAAGAAGTTGATGATGCGGTCGAGCGCCTGGTTGGCGCTGTTGGCGTGCAGGGTGGACAGGCACAGGTGGCCGGTTTCGGCGAAGGCGATGGCGTATTCCATCGTGTCGCGGTCGCGGATTTCACCGATGAGGATGACGTCGGGGGCCTGGCGCAGGGTGTTCTTCAGCGCGGAAAACCAGTTGTCGGTGTCGATGCCGACTTCGCGCTGGGTGATGATGGACTTGCGGTGCTCGTGTACGTATTCGATCGGGTCTTCGACGGTGATGATGTGGCCGGCGTCGTTTTCGTTGCGGTAGCCCACCATGGCCGCGAGCGAAGTCGATTTGCCCGTGCCGGTGCCGCCGACGAAGATGACCAGCCCGCGCTTGATCATCGCCACGTCCTTCAGGATGGGCGGCAGGTTCAGCTCTTCCAGCTTGGGAATCTTGGTGTTGATGGTCCGCATCACGATGCCGACGCGGCCTTGCTGGACGAAGACGTTGACGCGGAAACGGCCGATTTCGGGCGGGCTGATCGCGAAGTTGGATTCGTTGGTCGCCTCGAAATCGTTCCACTGGCGCTCGTTCATGATGGCGCGTGCCAGTTCCTGGGTATGTGCCGGCGTCAGGCTTTGTTGCGACACCGGCGTGATCTTGCCGTCGACCTTGATCGCGGGCGGGAAACCGGCGG
>CAZOVQ010000164.1:1644-3924 GCA_964583195.1 uncultured Thiobacillus sp. | reverse complement strand
CGACACCGGCGAAGAGCTCGCGCAGCTTCTGGAAGGGGTAGGGATGGAGCAGGTCGAGACGGGGGTTCATCGTGGGCGGGGGGGCGGCAAAGCGTGGCATTATAAGTCGCATGGCCGCCCTTCCTCCGCAGCGTCTCCCCGCCATCGCCAGCCTCGTCTACGCCGCCACCCTGTGGGGGCTGGTCTGGTATCCCTACAGGCTGCTGGACGAAGCCGGCGTCGGCGGCGTCGCGTCGAGCTTTTTCTCCTACGCCCTCCCGCTGCTGCTCGTGGGCTGGCTGCACGGCCGCACAGTGGCGGCCGCTCGGCGGCGCTGGGGCTGGCTGCTCGCGATGGGGCTGGCGGCCGGCTGGACCAACCTCGCCTACGTGCTGGCCGTGCTCGAAGGCGAAGTGGTGCGGGTGCTGCTGCTTTTTTACCTGTCGCCGCTGTGGACGGTGCTCTTCGCCTGGCTGCTCTTGCGTGAAAAACTCAACCACGCCGGCTGGGCGGTGATGGCCCTGGCCGCCGGCGGCGCCATCGTCATGCTGTGGCAGCCCGGCGACTGGCCGTTGCCGGCCAACCGTGCGGAATGGCTGGGCTTGTCGGCGGGCGTGATGTTTGCCGCCAGCAACGTCATCAGTCGCCATCTCGCAGGCGTGGCCGAAGGTGCGAAATCGGTGTCGGTGTGGGCGGGAGTGACGGTGCTGACGGTGCTCGGCCTCGCGTGGCAGCCCACCGAACTCGATTTCGTGCAAGACGCCGGTACGGCGACCTGGCTGCTGCTGGGGGGGGTCGCGCTCGCCATCGGCAGCATGACCTACGCCGTGCAGTATGGTCTGGCACGCGTGCCGGCCAACCAAGCCATCGTCATCTTCCTGTCGGAACTGGTGGTCGCGGCGGCTTCGGCTTATTTTCTGTCCGACGAGCGCATGGACGTGCAGGAGTGGCTGGGGGCCGCCATGATCGTCACCGCCAGCCTGTTTTCCGGACATATGGAAGACGAACAGGAGAAGCGATATGCCTGAAATTTGCGCCCTGTTGCACGCCGGACTGCTGGTTGCCGATCTCGACCGCGCGCGGCGTTTCTATGAAGGCGTGCTCGGACTCGCACCGTGCGCGCGTCCCGACCTGCCGTATGCCGGTGTCTGGTACGCGCTGGGGGGTGGCCAGCAGCTGCATCTGATGAAACTGCCGAACCCCGATGCCGGGGCAGTCCGCCCCGCGCACGGCGGACGCGATCGTCACATTGCCTTGGGCGTCCGGGAAATGGCGGCTTTGCAGGCCCGTCTCGATGCGGAAGGGGTGCCGCATACCGCCAGCCGATCCGGCCGTGCGGCCCTGTTCTGCCGCGATCCGGATGGCAACACGCTGGAATTCGTCGAAACCGCTCAAGCGAACAGGCGAATACCCTCGCGGGCGAGCAGGGCTGCGCCATAGGCCGCTTCGGTGTGTGCGGCGCGCACGACCGGCACGCCCAGATGGCGGGCGCGGATGCGCGTCCAGGCCGGATTCGTTGCGCCACCGCCGGCGGTTGCCACCCGCGTCGGCGGATTCGCCCCGAGTTCGGTCAGGCGCGCGTAGCCGCGCGCCTCGATGCGCGCCAGACTTTCCAGCAGACCGTGCAGGAATTCGGCGTCGCTGGCAGGGCGGGGGCTCAGGCGGGGTGCAAGCGTCGGGTCGCTGACCGGAAAGCGTTCGCCGGTTCCCGGCAGTGGCATGTAGTCGAACGGGCTGACGACGTCGGCGTCGATGCATGCCGACAGGGACGCCAGTTGTCGGTCGTCGAAGAACCGCCGCAGCACCGCGCCACCCGCGTTGGACGCGCCGCCCGCGAGCCAGCGTGTGCCGAACCAGTGCGAATACACCCCGTGGTCGACTGATTCCACCCGGGTGTCGGACAGGAGTTTCAGCACCAGCGTGCTGCCGAGCGAGGTGACGGCCTCGCCGCTTTGTTTCACGCCGGCGGCGAGAAAGGCGGCGATGGAATCGGTCGTGCCGGCGCGCACGAGGCAGCCCGGGTTGATGCCGAGGTAGCGCGCCCGCGGGCGCGATACGGTGGCAAGCACGCTGCCGGGCGCGACGGGAACGGGGAGGTAATCGACGTCGGCAAGGTATTCCACCCAGGCCGGCCATTTCAGTTCGTCGGGGTCGAGTCCCAGCTTCAGTGCATTGTGGTAATCGCTCATGCCGACCCGGCCCGACAGCAAGCCCGCCAGCCAGTCGGCCTGATTCAGATAAAGACGCGCACCGGTCAGCCCCAGACGCTTCTTCAGCCACATCATCTTGGCCAGTGCGGAG
>CAZOVQ010000164.1:0-1610 GCA_964583195.1 uncultured Thiobacillus sp. | reverse complement strand
CGCGGTTCTTGCGATCAGCGCAGCTTCTTCGACGGCGCGGTCGTCGTCGTACAGGAGCGGCGGATGCCGGGGGGCGAGGGCTTCATCGCAGGCGATCAGAGTGCCCGAGGTGCCATCGAGCGCGATGTCAGACAATTGCGCGCGGATCGCCGGCGGCAGCGCCGCAAGCAGATCCCACAGCGCCTCGCGCCAGATGCCGGCACGCTCGTGTTCCGCCAGGCTGCCGAAATCGCGCCGGTCGTCGTGCAGCACCCCGCCTTCCGCGTCGATCACGCAGGCCCGCGCGCCGGAGGTGCCGAAATCGATACCGAGAAAATAGCCTGCCATGACCGCGAGTTTGCCGCCTTGCCGCCCGGGCGGCAAGGCGCTTGCCGCGCGTCCCGCCCACCGGGTCCGGGCTTGGGAAAGACGTCCGTTTCCGATAGGCTGACCGCCCTGCGCCGACTTGCTGCGCATGACGCCTCATGATCATGAAAACCGCAGTTGACCGCTTGTCTTTCTCGTGAAACCCGCATGAAAACGGAGGATGCTCGCTTCGTACCCATACACCCCCACGCACCCGCTGGAACGCCTTATCGTGCGCCTGCTCCTTGCGGGCTCCGGCCCGCGGCGTCGTTGCTTCGCACCACCAGGGGACTCCGATCCCCTATGGGCTGAAGTCAATGTGGAATCGTATGTCCCCCAACGAAAGAAACCCGACCATGAAACGCCTGTATTCCTTATTGCTCGCCTGCGCGCTGATGTTCGCGGCGACGGCCGCCCACGCCGAAAAAATCACCGTCGCGGCGGCGGCCGACCTCAAGTTCGCCATGGACGAGATCGTCGCCACCTTCAAGAAGGCCAACCCCGCTGACGAGGTGGAAGTCATCTATGGTTCGTCGGGCAAGTTCCACACCCAGATTCGGCAGGGCGCGCCCTATGACCTGTATTTTTCGGCCGACATCGGTTACCCCCGCGAACTTGCGAAGGCGGGCTTCGCAGCTTCCGAAGTGAAGCCCTACGCCTTCGGCCGCATCGTGTTGTGGAGCGCAAGCCTGGACGCCAGCAAGATGACGCTGGCGAGTCTCGCCGACCCGAAGATCGCCCGCATCGCCATCGCCAACCCCAAACACGCGCCCTACGGCAAGCGCGCCGAGGAAGCCTTGCGCGCTTCCGGCCTGTGGAAGACGGTCGAGCCCAAGCTGGTCTATGGCGAGAACATCGCCCACACCGCCCAGTTCGTGCAGACGGGCAACGCCCAGGCCGGCATCATTGCGCTCTCGCTCGCGGTCAATCCGGAACTGGCCAAGCGCGGCGGCTATTGGCTGATTCCCGACAAACTGCACGAGCCGCTGGAGCAGGGCTACGTCATCACCCAGCGGGCCGCAGGCAACGCCCTGGCCCGCCGCTTCGCCGACTACATGGGCAGCCATCCGGCGCGGGCCGTGATGACCCGATACGGCTTCGTCCTGCCAGTCGAGGCGAAATAGCGGCCATGCTCACCGACAGCGACCTGCAAGCCCTCTGGCTGACCGTGCGCCTGGCGGGCATCGTCACCCTGATCCTGCTGTTCATCGGCACGCCCATCGCCTGGTGGCTGTCCCGCACCCGCGGCTGGTGGAAAGGGCCGA
>CAZOVQ010000163.1:3532-4125 GCA_964583195.1 uncultured Thiobacillus sp. | reverse complement strand
CATCTGAGCAGCTGGATGGGAGCTGGAAACCCTACAAACCAGTCGGTTGCGATATTTGCGGCGGCACCGGCTACAAGGGGCGGGTCGGCATCTACCAGGTCATGCCGATCACCGACGCCATGACCCGCATCATTCTCAAGGGTGGCAACGAAGCCGACATCGCCGACCAGGCCAGACGCGAGGGCGTGCTGGACCTGCGTCAGGCGGGTTTGTTGAAAGTGAAAGCCGGTCTCACCTCGCTGGAAGAGGTCGAGGCCGTCACCAATCTCTAAGGGGTTCCATTCATGGCAACAGCAGCCAAGGCAATCAGGGAAGCGACCTTCCTGTGGGAAGGCATGGACAAGCGCGGCAAGAAGGTCAAGGGCCAGATGATGGCCGGCGGCGAGGCCGTGGTGAATTCCCTGCTGCGCAAACAGGGCATCACGGTCACCAAGGTGAAAAAGCAGAGCGCGCTGTTCGGCGGAGCGAAAAAGATCACCGAAAAGGACATCACACTCTTCACCCGCCAGCTGGCGACCATGATGAAGGCCGGCGTACCGCTCCTGCAATCGTTCGAGATCGTCGCGCGCGGCCATTCCAACCCCTCGGTGCAG
>CAZOVQ010000163.1:0-3509 GCA_964583195.1 uncultured Thiobacillus sp. | reverse complement strand
AAATCAAGGCCGACATCGAAAAGGGCAGCAGCCTCACCCAGGCCTTCGGCCGGCATCCGCTCCACTTCGACGCGCTGTTCTGCAACCTGGTCGGCGCGGGCGAGGCGGCGGGCATCCTGGAAGCCGTGCTCGACCGGCTGGCGGTGTACAAGGAAAAGATTCTCGCGATCAAGAGCAAGATCAAGTCGGCATTGTTCTATCCAATCTCGATCATCGTCGTGGCCTTCGTCATCACCGCCATCATCATGATTTTCGTCATCCCCGCGTTCAAGGAGCTGTTCAGCAGCTTCGGCGCCGACCTGCCCGCGCCCACGTTGGTGGTGATGGCGATCTCGGATTTCTTCGTGCAATGGTGGTGGGCGATCTTCGGTGCCATCGGCGGCGGTCTGTACGCCTTTTTCCAGAGCTGGAAACGCTCGAAGAAAATGCAGATGATCATGGACCGTCTGATGTTGCGGCTGCCGATTTTCGGCCCGGTCATCGAGAAGGCCACCATCGCCCGCTGGACGCGCACACTCTCGACCATGTTCGCCGCCGGCGTGCCGCTGGTCGAGGCGCTCGAATCCGTGGGCGGCGCTTCCGGCAACCAGGTTTTCGTCGAGGCCACGGGCAAGATTCGCGGCGAAGTGGCGACCGGCACCTCGCTCACCGTCGCCATGCAGAATTCGGGCAAGTTCCCCAACATGGTCCTGCAGATGGCCGCCATCGGCGAGGAATCCGGCTCGCTCGATTCCATGCTCGGCAAGGTCGCCGACTTCTACGAGGCCGAGGTGGACGACGCCGTCGAGGCGCTCTCCAGCCTGATGGAACCGCTCATCATGGTGGTGCTGGGCACGCTCATCGGCGGCATGGTCATCGCCATGTACCTGCCGATCTTCAAGATGGGTTCGGTCGTCTGATGGATATGCTGCTGCAACAGCCAGCCCTCTTCGCAGGGCTGGTTTTTTTATTGGGTCTCATGGTCGGCAGTTTCCTCAATGTCGTCGTGCACCGCCTGCCAAAGATGATGGAAGCCGAATGGCAGGCGCAGTGCGCCGAACTGCGCGGCGAACCGGCGCCCGTGGCGCCGCGCTACAACCTGGCGCTGCCGCGCTCGGCCTGCCCCGCATGCGGCCACGCGATCACGGCACGGGAAAACATTCCGCTGCTTTCCTGGCTGTGGTTGCGCGGACGCTGTTCCGCCTGCGGTGCCCCGATCAGCGCGCGCTACCCTCTGGTCGAACTCCTCACCGGCCTCCTGTCGGCGGCAGTCGCCTGGAAGTGGGGGGCAGGCATCGGGACACTCGGCGCGCTGTGTCTGGTCTGGGGCCTGGTCGCGCTCGCCTTCATCGATCTCGACACCACGCTCCTGCCCGACAGCCTGACCCTGCCGCTCGTCTGGCTGGGGCTGCTGTTCAATTTCAACGGCCATTTCGCCAGCCTCGCCGACGCCGTCGCCGGCGCCATGGCCGGCTATCTCGTCCTGTGGTCGGTGTACTGGCTGTTCAAGCTGGCAACCGGCAAGGACGGCATGGGCTATGGCGATTTCAAGCTCCTGGCCGCGCTCGGCGCCTGGCTCGGCTGGCAACTGCTGCCGGTGACGCTGCTCCTGGCATCGATCGTCGGCGCCGCGGTCGGCATCGCGATGATCGTCTTCGTCCGGCACGACCGCCGGGTGCCCATCCCCTTCGGGCCTTATCTCGCCGGAGGCGGGCTGGTCGCGCTGTTTTTCGGCACCGACCTGACCCGCGCCTGGCTCGCGCAGTTCTGATGTTGACCGTCGGGCTCACCGGCGGCATCGGCGCCGGCAAATCCGCCGTGGCCGAACGCTTCGCCCGGCTGGGCGTGCCCGTGATCGACACCGACAGCCTCGCGCACGAACTGACAGCGCCCGGCGGCGCGGCGCTCGATGCACTTCGCGCGCGCTTCGGCGACGCCGTCTTCGACGCCGCGGGGACGCTCGATCGAGCCGCGCTGCGCCGTCTCGTATTTGCCAACCCGGAATCGCGGCGGGCGTTGGAGGGCATCCTGCACCCGCGCATCCGCGCCGAAGCGGGTCGTCGGCTCGCCGCGCTCGCTGCGCCCTACGCCCTCGTGGTCGTGCCCTTGCTGGTGGAAACCGGCGGCTGGCGCGACCTCGTCCGCCGCGTGCTTCTGGTCGAGTGTCCCGAAGCCGTGCGCATCGAGCGCGTCAAGGCCCGCAGCGGGCTGACGGACGACGCGGTGCGGGCCATTGTCGCCGCGCAGGCGAGCGACGCCGAACGCCGCGCCGCGGCCGACGACAGACTCGACAACGCCGGCCCGCCGCAGGCGCTCGATGCGGCGGTCGCGGCCCTGCACGCGCGTTATCTCGCGCTCGCCGGTACGCATATACCATGACGCCGACGCTCCGCAACCTCGCATCGCGCCTTGATTTTGCCTCGCAATCGGCGACAATCGGGCAAGTCCACCCGCGCGCGCCGGCGTGATCCACTACGAATACCCCCTCTCCGAACGCATCCGCACCTTGTTGCGGCTGGAAGACCTGTTCGAACGTTTCGACGCCTATGCCGCGTCGCCTCTCCGGCATGCCCATCATGCCGCGCTGCTGGCGCTGTTCGAACTCGCCGAAGTGGCCGCGCGCGCCGACCTCAAGGCCGACCTGCTGCAGGAACTCGACCGCCAGAAGACCACCCTGGCCGCCTTGCGCGGCAATCCGAACGTGGACAATGCAACCCTGGAAACCGTGCTCGCCAGCATCGAAGCCGCGCACCATGGCATACACCGGCTTCCCGGCAAGGTCGGCCAGCACCTGCGCGACGACGACTGGCTGATGGCGGTCAAACAGCGCGCGGGCATTCCGGGCGGCATGTGCGAATTCGACCTGCCGGCCTATCATCACTGGCTGCACCGCCCCCCGGAGGCGCGACGTCACCAGCTGAACGCATGGGTCGCGCCTTTCGAGCCGATCCGTTCCGCCGTCGACATCGTGCTCGGTCTGTTGCGCAACAGCGGACAGCCCGAAAGGCAGCACACCGGCAACGGCAACTACCATCGCATGCTCGAATCGCGCAACCCCAACCTGATCCGTCTCGCCCTTGACGACAACGTAAGCTGCGTGCCCGAGATTTCGGCCAACAAATACATACTCAACATCCGTTTCGTCCACGCCGGCAGCGGCCCGATGCGTACCTGCACCGACGAACCCATCGACTTCGAACTCACGTTCTGTACGCTGTGAAACCGCCCGTCGTCAATTGCCCGACCTGCGGCGCAGCCGTATGCTGGACTGCGGAAAACCCCTGGAAACCCTTTTGCAGCGAGCGCTGCAAGCTCATCGACCTGGGGCGCTGGGCGACCGAACAATACCGGGTACCGGCGGAGACGCCACCGGACGAAGGCGCGACTGCCGACGCGAACGGGCAGCCGCAGTAGGATTTACTTCTTGTAGGTCTTGACGCCGTTCGGCGTGCCCAGCAGCAGCACGTCGGCGCCGCGCCGTGCGAACAGGCCGTTTGTCACTACACCGACGATGTGATTGATCGCGGTTT
>CAZOVQ010000162.1:0-4188 GCA_964583195.1 uncultured Thiobacillus sp. | reverse complement strand
CCTGCACCCTGGAAGACCTGGCGCACGAGCTCCAGGTCACGCGTGAACGCGTGCGGCAGATCCAGATGGAAGCGCTGCGCATCCTGCGGCAGATGCTGCGCCGGCGCGGTGTCTCCAAGGACCAGCTGTACTGATCCATGGCAACTGTCCGCCCGGAAACGCCCACGCCGCACACGAGCGGCCCGACGATCGACTGGACGCGTGTCGATAGCGTCTTCCTCGACATGGACGGCACACTCCTCGACCTGCATTTCGACAACCATTTCTGGCGCGAACACATGCCGCGCCGCTACGCCGAATACCACGGCCTCGGCGAGGCCGTCGCACGGGAACGCCTGAACCTGCATTACGATCGTTACGCCGGCACGCTCAACTGGTATTGCATCGACTTCTGGTCGAGCGAACTCGCGCTCGACGTGATGCAACTGAAAGAGGAAGTTCTGCACCTCATCGCCGTGCGCCCCGACGTTCCCGCATTCCTGCGAGCCCTGCGCGAAAGCGGACGCCGCGTCGTCATGGTCACCAACGCACACCCCAAAAGCCTCGACCTGAAAATGCGCGAGACCCGGCTCGATACCTGGTTCGACGCGCTGATCTCCGCACACCGGATCGGCCTGCCGAAGGAACATCCGGATTTCTGGCAGGCGCTCCAGGCGGCCGAAGCCTTTGATCCGGCGCGTACCCTCTTCATCGACGACAGCCTGCCGGTGCTGGAAAGCGCAAGAGCCTACGGCATCGCCCAGCTGCTTGCCGTGTGCAACCCCGATTCGAAACTGCCGCACAAGGACTGTGGCGATTTTCCGGCCATCGCGGACTTCGCACAGGTCATGCCGCTCGCCTGACAACCCCCTGCGCCCGGCCGATTCGCACGGCCTCGCTTATACTGCGGCGCAAACTGTCATGACGACTCGCCGCCCCGGATGATGAAACGCCGATTCGCCACGACAGTTTCCCCCGCCCCGGCCCTCTTACCCGCAAGAAGTGCGCCGGAGGGGCCCCGCCGCTTCGCGGCGACCCAACCGCTGCCCGCTTGCGGGAGAGGGGGAAGCGGTCAACGCTGTGCGTTGTTTCACGTTGACGACAAGCGGGCAGGGAGAGGGGGTTGGATATGCTGAGCGGGTGGCAGTGGACCCTGGGCGCAGCGGTGCTCGCGCTGTCCTATTTCGTGCGCGGCATTGCCGGCTTCGGCTCGGGCCTGATCGCCGTGCCGCTGCTGGCGCTGATCGTGCCGTTCAAGCTGGTCGTGCCGCTGGTCGTGCTGCTGGACTACGTCGCTTCGGCGAGCCAGGGTATCGTGCATCGCGCCGACGTTCGCTGGCGCGAGATTCTCCCCCTGCTGCCGTTCAGCGTTGCTGGCGTTCTGATTGCGCTGTTGGTGCTGTCCAGCATTGATACCGGGCTGCTGCTCGATGCGCTGGGCGTTTTCGTCGTCGGCTTCGCGCTCTACACGCTGTCCGGCCACGTGCCGAAACAGGGCGCGTCACGCCTGTGGTGCGTGGTCGCCGGCGGCACCGGCGGACTCATCGGCACGCTCTTCGGCACCGGCGGCCCGTTCTACGTCATGTATTTCAAGGCACGCGGCCTCGACAAGGGGGCTTTTCGCGCCACCTTCGCCGTGACTTTTCTGGTCGATGGCGCCGGCCGTCTTCTGGGCTATGCCGGTTCCGGGTTCTTCACCTGGAAATTTCTGGAGCTGGCAGCGCTGGCGCTGCCATGGATGGCCGTGGCCCTGTATCTGGGGGGCAAGGTGCACACCCGACTGTCGCAGCGCGATTTTCAGCGCGGGATCAGTGTGCTCCTGCTTGCAAGCGGGGTCATGCTGCTCCTGAAATAAGCGCGGGCTCAAAGCGGTTGCGCAGCACGCCGACGCCCTCGATGTCGACTTCGACGGTGCAGCCGAGCGGCATCGGCCCGGTGCCGACCGAGGTGCCGCAGGCGATGACGTCGCCCGGCAGCAGCGTCATGTCCATCGAGAGCAGGCTGACGATTTCGCGTGGCCGGACGAACATGTCGGCGACCGGGTAGTTCTGTTTTTCCACGCCGTCCACCCGCGTGCGCACTCGAAGCGTGTCCGGCTCGACGCCGGTGACGATGGCCGGGCCGAACACGCCGAAGCTGTCGTAGCTTTTGGCACGGGTCCATTGCACGAAGGAAGGGTCGGCCTTGAGCACTCCGCGCGCGGTTACGTCGTTGACGCAGGTGTAGCCGAAAATGCAGGCGTCCGCCTCGGCGACCGACACCCGGCTGCACGGTTTGCCAATCACCACGCCAAGTTCGCCCTCGAACACCACCGGGCCATCGTAGCCCGCCGGCTGCCGGATCGGCTCGCCGGCGGCAAGGTAACAGTTCGGCGTTTTCACGAAGTAGAGCGGATGTGACGGCCGGGCGAGACCTTCGATGCGGGCGCGTTCGTGGAAATTGTTCCATAGCCCGAGCAGCTTGGAGGGAATGCAAGGCGTGAGTAGCCTCACCGCCGTCAGCGGCACGCGCCTGCCCGTCGGGCGGGGGGTGGCGAAAATCCCGCCCTCGTACAGCTGCACCTGATCGTTTTCGACCCGGCCGTAGCCGACCGTGCCTTCGTGCACGCACCGTATCCAGATTGCCATGTCTTGTCTCGCGCCTGTCGTCCGACAGGCTGTCAGGTCCGCTCAAGGAAAGAGGCGGGATGCCGATGTCAAGGGCAGGGCGTCCGGATGGTGGGCGCCCGTTCCCTCCGTGGAGCCGAACTATACATGATGCGCATTGCCCGCTCCGTCCTGGAGAGCCTCAGCCTCGTCGCACTGTTCGTGCCGTTCGCACTCGCCGTGTTCTGTCTTGCGGGCGCTGCCGGCGGCCCCGGCGCCGCACAGGGGATTGCGCTGCTGGCGCTCCTGATCCTGCCGGTCTGGGGGATGCGCCGGCTGCGTCTCGTCCCGGCGCCCGAGCGCGTGCGCGATGCCTACGACTGATCAGCGCGTGTTCGATTGTGTTTCGAAGGACAGCAGTTCCACCCGCGGCGCCGGCTGCCAGCCCTTCTTGCGGTGTTCCGCGACCACGTGGGTGAAGATGCCGCCGCGCACATAGAACTTGGCGGTCAGCCGCATGAAGCGCGGCTTGGTCGCCTTCGCCAGATCGTCGAGGATGCGGTTGGTGACCGCCTCGTGGAAGTGCCCTTCCTCGCGGAAGCTCCACATGTAGAGCTTCAGACTCTTCAATTCGACGCACAGCTTGTCCGGGATGTAGTCGAGGATGAGCGTGGCGAAATCCGGCTGTCCGGTCTTGGGGCAAAGACACGTGAATTCAGGCACTTCCATATGAATGTGAAAGTCACGTTCCGGTTTGGGGTTGGGGAAGGTCTCTAGGGTTTTGCTGGCTTGGGAAGGCATGGAATCGCTCGGTGTAGAATGCGGCGGATGAATAAAGAGGCGGCAAGCCCCGCTGAATAAAGACCGTCATTATAAAAGCCCAGGTGCACTGTCTTGCGACTGACCCATATCAAACTCGCCGGTTTCAAGAGCTTCGTCGATCCCACCGTGATTCCCGTCCCCGCCCAGCTCACGGGGGTGGTCGGCCCCAACGGCTGCGGCAAGTCCAACGTGATCGACGCCGTGCGCTGGGTGCTCGGCGAATCCTCCGCCAAGCACCTGCGGGGCGAAACCATGCAGGACGTGATCTTCAACGGTTCGGGCACGCGCAAGCCGGCGTCGCGCGCGTCGGTGGAATTGCACTTCAACAACGAACTCGGCCGGGCGGCCGGCCAGTGGTCGCAATACGCCGAAATCGCGGTCAAACGCGTGCTCGACCGCAGCGGCGAATCGACCTACTACATCAACAACCTGCGGGTGCGGCGGCGCGACGTCGCCGACCTCTTCCTTGGCACCGGTGTCGGCGCGCGCGCCTACGCCATCATCGAGCAGGGCATGATCGCGAAGCTGATCGAGGCCAAGCCGGAGGAACTGCGCGGCTATCTTGAAGAAGCCGCCGGTGTGTCCAAGTACAAGGAGCGCCGCAAGGAGACCGAAGCACGCTTGCGCGATGCCCGCGACAATCTCAATCGCGTGGAAGACATCCAGCGCGAACTGAAGAACCAGGTGGAAAAACTCACCGCCCAGGCCGAGGTTGCGCAGCAGTACCACACGCTTCAGGCCGACCTCACCTACGCCCAGCACCGCCTGTGGTACGCGAAGAAGCACGACGCCGCGCAGCAGC
>CAZOVQ010000161.1:299-4248 GCA_964583195.1 uncultured Thiobacillus sp. | reverse complement strand
AGGTGCATCTGCTCGTGGCCACCACGGTCATCGAAGTGGGCGTGGACGTGCCCAACGCCGCACTGATGGTGATCGAGCACGCCGAACGCATGGGGCTCGCGCAATTGCATCAGCTACGCGGACGGGTCGGGCGCGGCAGCCGCGAATCGGTGTGCGTGCTGTTGTACGAAACGCCCCTGTCCGAACTCGCGCGGGCACGGCTGAAGGTCATCTACGAATCCACCGACGGCTTCGAGATCGCGCGTCAGGACTTGCTGCTGCGAGGGCCGGGCGAGTTGCTCGGGCATCGCCAGAGCGGCCTGCCGATGCTGCGATTCGCCGACCTCGAACGCGACCTCGATTTGCTCGAAGCCGCGCGCGACCGGGCGCTGCTGTGTCTCGACGCGCACCCCGACATCGCCGCGCATCATCTCGAACGCTGGCTGGGAAGCCGTCAGGCGCTGGCGGGAAGCTGAACCGTGGATGGCCGTATCCCCGCCGGCAGACCGCGCCGTGTCCGCGCTTGACTGCCCCGGCGGGCGGCGATTATCGTCCCGTGCACGCGGGTAAGGTACAAGGCCCGCCCCCCCATCGAGGAGACAACATGATCCGCGCATCCCGCAAGCTGCTTTACGCAATTCTGCTCGTCGTCCCGGTGCTGGCTGCTTCTGCGCCGGCGCAGGCGTCGCTGGCGGCCTATTCCGGTTACTACGTTTTCGGCGACAGCCTTTCGGACAGCGGCAACGTTTTCGCACTTACCGGCGGTGCGATTCCTCCCCCGCCCTATTATCAGGGACACTTCTCCAATGGCCCGACCTATGCGGAGAATCTCGCTGCCCGGCTCGGGTTCGACGCCACGCCGTCCCTGCTGGGCGGCAATGATTTCGCCTTCGGTGGCGCGACCGCCGGTGGCACCGGTACGCCGATTCCGTCGCTGGGCGACCAGGTGTCGAGCTTTCGCGCGCGGGCCGGCAGCGCCGACGGCGGTGCTCTATACGTCTTGTGGGCGGGCGGCAACGACCTGCGCGACGACCCCGGCGCCACGGGCATCGACTCGGCGCTGACCGGGGTGGCGTCGGCGGTCCAGGAGCTGTATCAGGAAGGCGCGCGCAATTTCCTGGTGATGAGCCTGCCTGACCTGGGCCTGATTCCAGAGGTGCGGGCCGCCGGGCCGGCAGCCATGGCGGCGGTGAGCTTCGGCGCGTCGATTTTCAACACCAACCTTGGCGGTCTTCTCGATACCCTGCGCGGATCGCTCGGCGGCAGCGACATCCGTTCGCTCGACACCTTCTCGTTGATCGGTGGCATCGTTGCCGACCCCGCCGCCTCGGGCTTCGCCAACGCGACCGACGTTTGCTTCGACGGCGCCTTCGTCTGTGCCGACCCGGACAGCTTCCTGTTCTGGGACGACATTCATCCGACGGCGGCCGGGCACCGCCTCATCGCGGACGCAGCCTATGGCGTGCTTGCGGTCCCCGAGGCCGGAACCTGGGCGCTGATGCTGGCGGGTATCGGACTCATCGCCGCCCGGGTACGCCGCGCCCGTACTCGGAATTCACTGATGCCACAGGCTTAATGCCGGCCAGTAGGTCAACAGCGCGAGCCAGACGAGGAGCAGCGCGAGGAAAGGCAGCGCGGCGCGAAAGACCGCGAGTACCGGCTGCCGGAACTGCTGGCTGGCAATGAAGAGATTGATGCCCACCGGCGGCGTGAGATAGCCGACTTCCAGATTGGCGAGCACGACGATGCCGAGATGGATCGGGTGGATGCCAAAGTGTGCGGCCAGCGGCAGCAGTAGCGGCGTGACGATGACGATGGCGGAAAAGATGTCCATCATGCTGCCCACCGCCAGCAGGATGACGTTCATCCAGAGCAGGAAGGCGAGCGGACTGTCGATGCGGTTGCGCGCCCAGTCGAGCAGGTGCGTCGGCAGCTCCGCGTCGATCAGCAGATTGGTCAATCCCATGCTGAGACCAAGAATGACGAAGATGGCGCCGACCAGCACGGCGGCTTCGCGTGCCACACCGGGCAGCGTGCGCAGGGCAAGCGTGCGGTGGATCAGGGTTTCGATCGTCAGCGCGAAAAGCGCCGATACGGCGGCCAGTTCGGCGACACTGAGAAAGCCGCCGGCCAGGCCGGCGATCACCCCCGCCGGCAGCAGCAGATCGGCCCAGGCCTCGCGCGCGGCGAGCGCTAGGCCCTTCCAGTGGAAACGATGTCGCGGCGCGCCGCGTGCGCCGCGCAGCAGGGCATAGCCGCCAACCATCAGGAACAGCAGCAGGGTCGGCGCCAGCCCGGCGACGAAAAGTTCGCCGATGTCGACCTGCGCGATCACGCCATAGAGCAGCACCGCGAGGCTGGGCGGCATCAACAGTCCCATCGAGCCACCGGCGGTGACGAGTCCGAGGGCGAAGCGCGGTGGATAGCCGGCGTGCTGGAGCATGGGATAGAGCAGTCCGCCCAGCGCCAGGATGGTGACGCCGGAAGCGCCCGAGAGCGCGGTGAACACCATGCACGAAATGGTCGCGACCCAGCCGATGCCGGCCGGCATCCAGCCCAGCAGCGCATTGAACAGACGCACCAGCCGTCGCGCCGCGCCGCCTTCGCCGAGTATCGTGCCGGCGAGCACGAACAGTGGAATGGCAACGAGATTGGGCGAGGTGGCAAGGCGCGAGAATTCGACCATCAGCAGAGCCGGGTCGAGTTGGGCATCGTGCGACATGGCAAGCGCGGCGGCCCCCAGGACGACGAAGAGTGGCATGCCGAGCAGCGCGAACAGTATGCACAGCGGTGCGGTCATGCCTCGTTCCCGCGGAAGGTGAGTGCGGCGCGCAGCAGGAAGTGCAGAGCGAGCAGCGCGAAGGAGATGGGTAGGATGATTTCCATCCAGACCTGCCAGGCGGCACCGGGGGGTGCGTGCTGTTGCGCGTCCAGCCAGTAGGCCCATGCGGCCCGGTCCAGTAGCGCGCACACGAGTGCGGCCGTCAGGTTGAAGAGCGGTGCCGCCACGGCCTGCCAGCGCGGCCGCGCCGCGAGGTTGGCCGGATCGAGGTGCAGGTGGCGCTGCCGGGCGACGGCGAGCGCCGCGCCGGGCAAGGCTACCCAGAGCACCAGCAGCCGCAGCAGGGTGTCGCCGCCGGGCAGGGTCGCGTTGAAGAAATTACGGCCGACGATGTCGGCGAGCGACAGCGCGAGCATCGCGGTGAAGGCGAGCAGGAGCGTGCAGAGTTCGGCGCGCCCGAGCGCCGTTTCCAGGTTCCGGCAGAGACGTTGCAGCCCCCGCATCCGCCTAGCGCGCGCCGGCGCGGTGGCGTGCGAGCGCGTCATCGACCTGGCGGTCGATTTCGGCAGACAGGTAGCCGCGCGCTTCGAGCGCGGCGACCGTCTTGCGTGAGCGTGCGGCCTGCTCGCCGGGGTCGATTTTTTCCAGCGCCGCCAGCGGCTGGGTGCGGCCGCGCAGGAGCGCGAGTGCAGCGCGATCGTCGCGCCGGGTATCGGCAATCAGCCTGCGCGACAGGGCTTCGCCGCTGCGCTGGATGAGCTTCTGCAAATCGGGCGGCAGGCCCGATACGAAGCGGCGCGACAGCACCAGCGCACCGATGCCGGTCGCCATCGGCTGCGTGCCCATATAGGGCGTCTTGCCCGCCCATTGCAGGGCGATGCTGGCCAGCGGCGTGCTCGCGACGGTGTCGAGCAGCCCGGTGGACAGCGCGGGATAGACCTCGGCGATCGGCAGCGCCACCGGCGACCAGCCGTTGGCGTCGAGAAAGGCGGCGATGAAACGGTCGCCCTGCCATTGCCAGATGCGTCGGCTGGCCATTTCGTCGAGACTTGTCAGCGGCCGGGTGGAAAAGAAATGAATGTCGCCCACTTCCATCCACGCGACGAGTTCGAACTGGTTGTCGCGAAAGCCGGCTTCGAGGGCGGGGGCAATGCGCGCACGCACGGCGTCGATTTCGGCGTGGTCACG
>CAZOVQ010000161.1:0-251 GCA_964583195.1 uncultured Thiobacillus sp. | reverse complement strand
GATAGATTTCGCCGATGCCGTGGCCGGACAGCGCCGCGCCGTGCAACTGGCCGAAGCGGATCTTCTTCAACATGTCGGGTTCGTCACCGGAAATGCCGCCGGGATAAAAACGAACCTTGAGCCGCCCCTGGCTTTCTTTCGCCAGTTCGCGTCCCCAGTCCTCGAAGGCGCGCATCCAGGTCGAGCCTTGCGGCGCCAGCGTGGCGAACTTGAGCAGGTGGGGCTCGCCGGCGGCCGCGGGCAGGGCGCCC
>CAZOVQ010000160.1:0-4263 GCA_964583195.1 uncultured Thiobacillus sp. | reverse complement strand
CGCCGCGCGCCCCCCCGCCAGCATGTCGACCACCGTCATCTCGCGCGGCGTCACATGGCGGAACAGCACGTCAACCTCGGCCAGCGACGGCAGCACGGCCTCGATCATGCGGTCATGCAGGAGTGGCAGCACCGTCTCCAGTGCCGCGTCGGTCAGCGGCGCACCGGCGACATCCAGCAGGCGGTACGCCACGCCGCGCTCGATGCGCTTGAGTTGGGCAAGGCCGGCATTCCTGAGGATATCGGTCGCTTTCGACGACCAGGGCGAAATCGTGCCGGGGCGCGGTGCGACCACAAACTGCACCGCCTCGCTCGCCGGCGCATCCGCCGCCACGCCATGACCCAGCATTTGCCCGATCCGATACCCGGCGTCCGCATCGAGGGTTCCTTCGATTTCCAGGAAATGCCAGAAATGCGCTTCGATACGCGCGATCATCACGCCCAGACGGACGGCCTTGCTGCGAATCTTGTCGACACGGAAAGATGACAGCGCCGCACTGCCGGGATAGGAAACGATGGAGGACATGCGTGCCTTTGCGTAGGGCAAAGCGCGCATTTTACCCGCTTGCCCGTGCCCGCTGCCGCGCAGCGTCAGCCCGACGCGGGATTCCGCGAGGATACGACGCTGCGGCCTGCCGCGCGACGCGAATGCGCCGGCAAGATACCGTGCTTACTTCGACGCGCCCGGCGGGCTTGCGGTCAGATCGTTGCGCAGTTTATTGATCGTGGACTTGCCGAAACCCTTCACCGCTTTGAGTTCGTCCAGACTCTTGAAATCGCCATTCGCCTTGCGATAAGCGACGATCGCCCTGGCTTTGGCCGGCCCGAGTCCCTTGACTGCTTCCAGCTCCGCCTGCGTGGCGGTATTCACGTTCACTGCCGCCCATGCCGGAAACGCCAATACACCCAGCAGCAAGCCCAGCCACTTGTTCATTTTCATGTCCATCTCCTCAAAAGTTGTGGTTTGCGTGGCCAAACGGCCACACGGGGAAGTTATTCCAGACGTGCGGCCCCGCCTATACAACTTTAGTTGTAGATAAACGCAACACTTTGTATTCAATGAAATTTAATTCAAAGAGGCGACATGGCACCGCGACTGCCGTGCACGTCATGGCCGGGTTTTCCGAGAAGCGGATCGCGCGGACGCAGGACACTCGGCGGTACCGTCGCGACCGTCTGCCCTGCCCGCACGGTACTTCCGAGAGCGGAACGAGCGGAACACGGCTGCGGGGTTTCCAGTAAAATCGGTGCTTGCCGCCGTATCTGCACAGCCCCTTTTCCGACCTCCGCCCGATTCTCCCCTTATGAACCTGATCCAGCCCTTTGCCGCGCTCCGCCCTGCTCCCGGCCGTGCCGGCGATGTCGTCGCACCGCCCTACGACGTGCTCTCCACCGCCGAAGCGCGCGAACGCGCGCAGGGACGGCCGTGGAGCTTTCTGCATATTTCCAAGCCGGAAATCGACTTGCCTGCAGGCACCGATCCCTACGCACCCGCCGTGTATGCCAAAGGCGCGGAGAACCTGCAGACGCTGATTGATTCGGGGGTGCTGATGCGCGATCCCGCGCCCTGCTACTACGCCTACCGCATCGTCATGGGCAGCCATAGCCAGACGGGGCTGGTGGCTGCGGCGAGCGTGGCGGACTACGACAGCAACCGGATCAGGAAACACGAGTTCACCCGCCCGGACAAGGAAGACGACCGCGTGCGCCAGATCGAGGCGCTCGACGCCCAGACCGGCCCGGTACTGCTGGCGTATCCAGCGGCGCCCGAAGTCGATGCGATCCTGCAGGCATCCGCCTCCGGCACACCGGACGCGGATGCCGAACTCGACGGCGTGCGGCATACGCTATGGGTGATCCGCGACACCGACTCGATTGCGCGTCTCACTGCCGCCTTCAATGCCATGCACGCGCTTTACATCGCCGACGGCCATCACCGCTCGGCCTCGGCCTCGCGCATCGCCGCGGCCCGCCGCGCCGCCAACCCGGCGCATACAGGCAGGGAACCGTACAACTTTTTCCTGTCGGTGATCTTCCCCGCGCATGAAATGGCAATCATGGATTACAACCGCGTGATCGCCGATTTGAACGGCCTGACGACGGATGCCTTCCTGGAAAAGATTGCCCAAGCCTTCAGCGTCGAGCCATCCGCCACGCCAGTCAAGCCCGCGCGTCCTGGCGTGTTTGGTCTTTATCTCGCGGGCAAGTGGTATCGCCTCGCCATCAGGCCGGAACTGATCCCGGCCGACCCGGTGGGCCGGCTCGACGTGAGCCTGATGCAAAACAATCTGATCGCGCCGGTACTGGGCGTTACCGATCCGCGCCGCGACAGGCGCATCGATTTCGTCGGCGGCATCCGCGGCCTCGCCGAACTGGAAAAACGCGTAAACAGCGGCGACATGGCACTGGCTTTCGCGCTCCACCCCACCCGCATGGAAGACCTGATGGCGGTGGCCGACGCCAACGAAGTGATGCCGCCGAAATCGACCTGGTTCGAGCCCAAGCTGGCCGACGGCATGGCCTCGCATCTGCTGCGCTGAACGGACAGACGCGCGGGAGTCAGCCCGAATGAGCCGGGGGCGGATTCAATAGCGGGATTCTTCCCCGAAATCGCCGAGCGGTCGCTTGAAGGTGTAGGCAGCCGGTTCGACGATGAAGGTCTGAGCCGATTCGCCGACGCTGCCGCTCGGGATCGTGAATGGCAGGGCCACCACGGTCAGCGCCGTGCCGAGCACGGTGGCGACCAGCCCCAGCGGACGCATCACCAGTACGTCCACCGCCATGTCCGCGGCCCGGTTGCCGCTGACCGTGCCCTCCGCACTTGCTGCGGAAGCTGCGATCAACAGCGCGACGAATACGATCATGGCCAGGCGTCCGGTCTTCTTTGTCCCGGAAGCGCCGAGCGCAAGCGGTGTGCGTCTCATGTCGTCTCCTCGATGCGTGGCCATGCAAGCATAGCAGCAGGTGGGAAAAACATTTCCGGGCTTCTGCCGCAGCGAACGGCAGCAAACCCGTCAGCGCATGGTTTCCGTCAGATTTCTGCCGTCGTCCGCCGCTCAGCGCACCAGCGGCGTGAGCACGACCAGCGGCCGCGGCTGACAGTCTGCGGCGACGACCGTGCCGGGCAGCCCGGGCACGGCGCCCACCCGTGCGTCGAACGGCGCCTTCAGTTCTGCATCGTCGAGGTTCTTCTGCGCGATGGCCTGCTTCGCTCGCGCCGCATCCAGCGCTGCCCGCGTGCGCGCATGCAGCGTCGTCGCCACCTCGAGTTCGCGGGTGGACGACACGGTGCGGTTGAACAATTCCTGCGCCCGCTCGAAATCGCGCCGGGCGTCGAGTTCATCGGCCTCGCTGCGCGCGGTTTCCGCGGCCGCTTCGGCGAGTCGCGCACGCAGCACGGTCGCGTCCAGGCGCAACAGCGGCGCGCCCTTGCGCACGGTCTGCCCGGGCTTGACGAATACGCTTTCGACCACCCCCGAGACGCGGGTCGTCAGTTCGACCTCACCTGCCGCCCAAGCCAAGAGGGGAGCGCTAAGGCCCGCCAGCAGGATCAATACACTGCGGCATTTCATTTTTTCACTCCCTCCACGGAGGGCAGGCTGCCGCCTGCCAGGGCCTGCAGGCGCTCGAGCGCCAGCGCAAGGCGATAGTCCGCCTGCCGCCGGCGCAGGAGCGCGGCTTGGGTCTCGGCCATGCTCGTGCCCAGATTGGTTCGCATTTCGAGTTCGTATTCGGCGCGCGCGCGTTCCAGCGCCCAGTCGCGGTATTCGATCTGTTTATCCGCCGCCGGCCGGCTGCTGCCGCGCAGCCATTCGATTTCCTGCAAGGTTGCGAGCAGCACGTCGGCCAGCTCGTAGCGCAGTTTGTCCCGCTCGGCCAGAAGACGTTCGCGCTGCGCAAATTCCCGCGCCTCGCGGGCATCGACGCGGCGCCCCTGGTAAAGCGGCAGACTGAACACCAGACCGGCGCTGATTTCGTCGCGCGTGGCGAGCTGCCGGCTATAGGTGGCGCCGGACACTTCGGCGTCAAGCATGGGCGCGCGGTCTGCGTGCAGGGCCGCAAGCCGCGCGTCGCCGGCGGCGACGCGCGCGTTCAGGGCGCGCATGCGAGGGTTCTTTTCCAGCGTCCAGGCGAGCAGAGTCTCATATTCGGGAAGCGGACGATCACTGCCGGGCAAGGCCGGCTCGGCCAGTTCGACCGGCAGGTTTTGCGGACGGTCGATGGCGTGCGCCAGCGCCTGGCGCGCCAGGCGCATGTTCTGCTG
>CAZOVQ010000159.1:0-4335 GCA_964583195.1 uncultured Thiobacillus sp. | reverse complement strand
CGACCGGCGCTTCGTTCAAGCGTGCCGACGGCATCGTGCTGGTCAACCGCCACACCTGCATCGGCTGCCGCTACTGCATGATGGCGTGCCCGTACAAGGCGCGTTCCCTGGTGCACGAACCGCTGAACGACACCCAGAAGCCCGACGTGCCGCGCGGCATCGGCTGCGTGGAGTCCTGCACCTTCTGCGTGCAGAAAGTCGACCGCGGCGACGGCACCACCGCCTGCGTTGAGGCCTGCACCGCTGCCGGCCACAACGCGCTGGTGTTCGGCGACATGAACGATCCTGAGTCGGAAATATCGAAGCGTCTGCGCGAAATCCCGACCAAGCAGGTGCGGGCCGACCTGAACCTGAATCTCGGCGTTCGCTATCACGGAATCTAAATACAACATGGCAAGCATCACCTTCCGCGAAGTAGAAGGCAGCAGCCTCAAGTACTGGCTGCTGTTCGGAGGCCTGGGCCTGTTCGTCCTGTTCGGCGCCCTGGCCTGGAACACCATGCATCACCACGGTCACGTCATCACGGGCATGGACAATCAGATTGTCTGGGGTCTGCCGCACGTGTTCGCCGTGTTCCTGATCGTCGCCGCCTCGGGTGCGCTCAACGTCGCATCGATCGCTTCGGTATTCAACAAGCCCCTGTACAAACCGCTTGCGCCCCTGTCGGCGATACTCGCGCTGGCGCTGATGCTCGGTGGCCTGCTGGTACTGGTGCTCGACCTCGGCCGCTCCGACCGCCTCATCGTCGCGATGACGCACTTCAACTTCAAGTCGATGTTCACCTGGAACGTCTTCCTGTATTCCGGCTTCTTCGCGCTGGTCGGCATCTACCTGTGGACCATGCTCGACCGCAACGTGAAGGCGTACTCGAAAGCCGCCGGCACCGCCGCCTTCATCTGGCGTCTCACGCTCACCACCGGTACCGGCTCGCTGTTCGGCTTCCTCGTCGCGCGCGAACTCTACGGCACCGCCATGATGGCGCCGATGTTCATCATCATGTCCTTCGCCTACGGGCTGGCCATCTACCTGATGGTGCTCGCCGCCGCCTACGCCTGGACCGGTCGCGCGCTCGGCGATGCCGTGCTGCAGCGCCTGCGCCAGTTGCTCGCGGTATTCGTCGCCGCGGTGCTGTACTTTGTCGTCGTGCAGCACCTCACCAGCCTGTATTTCACCAAGTTCCATGCCGTGGAAGCCTTCATCCTGCGTGATGGCGGCATCATCACCGCGCTGTTCTGGGTCGGCCAGATACTCGTCGGCGGCGTGATCCCGCTGTTCATCCTGCTGAGCGCGCTGGGCAAGTGCCGCACCTGGATCATGATCGCGTGTGCGCTGGTCGTGGCCGGGGGGCTGGCGCAGATGTACGTCACCATCATCGGCGCGCAGGCCTGGCCGCTGGACATGTTCCCGGGACTCGCCGAAAAGAGCAGCTATTTCGACGGCGAAATCCACACCTATACGCCCAGCATACCCGAGTTGTTCCTTGGACTCGGCGGCGTCGCCATCGCGCTGCTCGTCACCACCTTCGCGGTGAAAGTGCTGCGCCTCCTGCCCGAAAGCCTGGACGACGCCACCGTCGCCAAGCTCGAACACTGATCGTGCCCGCCGGCAAGCGCGGCGGGTGAGCGGGCGGCACGATGCAGCAAGCCAACACACCAACGACACGCGGGGCTGAAAAGCCCCGCGTGTTCGTTTCCGCGGCGCACAAATCCTCGGGCAAGACCACGCTCACCCTCGGCCTGGCGGCGGCGCTCGCCGCGCGCGGCCATGTGGTGCAGCCGTTCAAGAAAGGCCCGGACTACATCGATCCGCTGTGGCTCGGCATGGCCGCCGGCCGCCCCTGCTACAACCTCGACTTCCACATGATGCAGAAGGACGAGATCGCGGGGCAGTTCGCGCGCGCGTCCGCAGGCGCGCGCATCAGCCTCGTCGAAGGCAACAAGGGCCTGTACGACGGCCTGGACCTCGACGGCAGCAACAGCAATGCCGCGCTCGCCAAGCTGCTCGGCACGCCGGTAGTGCTGGTGATCGACGCGCGCGGCATGACGCGCGGTGTCGCCCCGTTGATCCTCGGCTACCAGGCCTTCGACCGCGACATCCGCATCGCCGGCGTCATCCTCAACCAGCTTGGCGGCAGCCGCCACGAGTCCAAGCTGCGCGCGGTGATCGAGCACTACACGGACGTCGAGGTGATAGGCGCGGTGCAGCACGAGGCCGGCATGCAGATCGCCGAGCGCCATCTGGGGCTGGTGCCGGCCAACGAGCAGGACGCCGCGCGCACGCGCATCGGACACGTCGGCGAGCGCGTCGCCGCGCAGGTCGACCTGCATCGCCTGCTGGCCATCGCCGACAGCGCCGGGCCCTTCGCGGCGCCGGCAGCGACGGAAACCGTGCAGCCCGCCGCACGCGTGCGCATCGCCATCGCCCGCGACCCGGCCTTCGGCTTCTACTACAGCGAAGACCTCGACAGCCTGCGTGCCGCCAACGCCGAGCTGGTCGAATTCGACACCCTGCGCGATGCGACGCTGCCGGACGCGGACGGCCTGCTGATCGGCGGCGGCTTCCCCGAGATGTTCATGGCCGAACTCGAAGCGAACGCCGGCATGCGCGCCAGCATCCGCACCGCCATCGAAACGGGGCTGCCGACCTACGCCGAATGCGGCGGGTTGATGTACCTGTCGAGAAGCCTCAGCTGGCAGGGCCGGACGCGGCAGATGGTCGGCGTCGTGCCGGGCGATACCGTGATGCACGAGCGCCCGGTCGGACGCGGCTACGCGCGCCTGCAGCCCACGGGGGCCGACCGCTGGCAGGAAAGCACGCTCATCCCGGCACACGAATTTCACTACTCCAGCCTGGAAAACCTGCCGGCCGACGCCATCTACGCCTACGCGGTCGCGCGCGGTCACGGCATCGACGGCACCCACGACGGCTACCAGGCGCACAATCTGCTGGCAGGCTACGTGCACCGGCGCGGCAGTGGCGCGCTGGGCTGGATCGTCCCCTTTCTGAATCAGGTGCGCGCGCGCAAGGCGCGCATCGCCGCATAAAAAACGAGGATAGCCATGATAAAGATCACCGACGCCGCCGCCACGCAGATACGCGCCGCCAACAACAATCCCGACGTGTTCGAGATGATCCTGCGCGTCGCCGCCTATCAGGAAGAAGACGGCAGCGTGAACTACGGCATGGGCTTCGACACTGAACGCACCGATGACGAACATCTCATCGTCAACGGCATCGAGCTGTTGATCGCGCCGCAAAGCACACCCTATCTCCAGGGCGTCACGCTCGATTTCGTCGAGATGACCCCGGGCGACCTGCGCTTCATATTCATCCCGCCCTATTCGGGCGAAGACGCCCCGGCCGCCGAGTGAGCCATGAACTACCTGCCCATCTTCCTCGACCTGCGTGACCGTCACTGCCTGGTGGCCGGCGGTTCCGAAACCGCCGCGCGCAAGGCCGAACTGCTGCTGCGCGCCGGCGCCCGCATCGATGTCGTCGCACCCGATCTGCACCAAGGCTGGGCGCGCCTGCCACACGTCGACCGCGTGGTGCGCGTCGCCGACCGGTTCTCGCCGCAGCTGCTCGAAGGCAAGGATGCCGTCATCGTGGTGGAAGACGACACGGTCGTGGCGCAGGCCATCGCCGACGCCGCGCGCGCACGCCACATCCCGGTCAACGTTGCCGACAAGCCGGCGCTGTGCAGCTTCATCCTGCCATCCATCATCGACCGCTCGCCGATCATGGTCGCGGTGTCCTCCGGTGGCGAATCGCCGGTACTGGCAAGAATGCTGCGGGCACGGCTGGAAACCCTGATCCCCGCTGCTTACGGCCGCCTCGGTGCGCTTGCCTCGCGCTTCAAGGATCGCGTGCGCGCCGCCGTCAAACCGGAGCAGCGCCGCGCCTTCTGGGAAAAGGTCTTCCTCTCGCCGGTCGCCGAAATGGTGTTCTCCGGCCGCGACGCCGATGCGGAAAAACAGCTAGAGCACATGATCGCCGACACTGCCACGCACGACATCGGCCGCGGCGAGGTCTATCTCGTCGGCGCTGGCCCCGGCAATCCCGATCTCCTGACGTTCCGCGCGCTGCGTCTGATGCAGCAGGCGGACGTGATCGTGCACGACCGTCTCGTCTCGCAACCCATCCTCGACATGTGCCGACGCGACGCCGAGCGCATCTACGTCGGCAAGGAACGCGACGACCACGCCGTGCCGCAGGAAGAGATCAACCTGATGCTGGTACGTCTGGCGAAGGCAGGCAAACGCACGCTGCGCCTCAAGGGTGGCGACCCCTTCATCTTCGGCCGCGGCGGCGAGGAAATCGAAACCCTGGTCGAGC
>CAZOVQ010000158.1:0-4335 GCA_964583195.1 uncultured Thiobacillus sp. | reverse complement strand
CACGCTGCGCATCGATACGCCGATCGAAGTCGAGTACTACAACAAGGGCGGGATATTGCCGTTTGTGCTGGAACAGTTGATGCAGTGAAACCGGGTCGCACGAGGTGGTGAAGCGCTTTCGGATGCTGTAACTGTCATGACGACTCGCCGCCCCGGATGCCGAAACGGCGATTCGCCATGACCGTCCCTCCCGCCCCGGCGCTCTTACCCGCATGCCTGGTAGTTCCCCAGGGGGACTTGGCGTCAACACTACGCGTTGTTTCACGCTACACTTGTGGACGGGGCCGCCAGGTAGTTCCGGCGCACACCTTACCGGCAAATTCTCTGGAGCCATGTGGCGGCAATGCCAGACAATCAATAAAAATACCTTCAACTCTTGAATATAGACCCCGCCTACATTAGAATCCTCTTAAATACAATTTCCGGGAGCCTTCCATCATGAACAAAACAAGACACGCCACCCTTCCACTACTGACCCTGCTGGCCACGGCGTCGCTGCTGGGCGGCTGCGGCGGAGGCGGCGACCAGGCACTGACCTACCGGGCCGACATCAAACCCCTGCTCGATGCCCAATGCGTGTCCTGTCATGTGCCGGGCGGCGCAGGCTACGAAAAGACAGGTCTGCGCCTGGACAGCCACGAAGCCATCATGAAGGGCACCAAATTCGGTGCCGTCGTGGTGCCCGGCTCCAGCGTCAGCAGCACGCTCTACCGTCTGGTGTCCGGCCAGGCGGACCCGTCCATCCGCATGCCGCACGGCCAGGCTGCCCTGCCCGATGCCGATGTGGCGAAGATCGCCGCCTGGATCGACCAGGGGGCCCAGTACTGAACCCTGCATCGCGCCCGACCGTCATGGCGACTCGACCGCCGATCACGTTGCGTCGATTCGCCTTGATGCCTCCCCCGGGCTGCCTTGCACCCCGAAGCCGGTACCCCGGCAGCCGTTGCGGCAGGGGACAAAGCTGCATTTCACGTTAACGCACCCGAACGAGCATCCGTCATGAGCAACCAGAATTTCTTCCATTTCAGCGCCCTGCCGATGTCCACGCGCATGGTCTACACCATGACCCTGCTGGTGCTGGGCACGGGTTATATCTTCGCCATGCTGCAGGTGTTCTTCAGTCACGCCGGCCTCGACGGCAAACCCGACATGATTTCCGCCGAGGACATCCGCATCGCCTATCACGGCAGCAGCACCGACACCAAACTCGAAACCGCGCTGAAAGGCCCCATGGCCGATATGCTGCCGCCGGAAGAGCGCAGCGTCATCTTCGCCTGGGTCAAGGACGGCGCCAGCGAAGCCGCCTACGAAGAGAAAGTCAAACCCATCATCGAAAGCCGGTGCCTGGCCTGCCACGACGGCAGCAATCCGCACCTGCCCAAGCTCACCAGCTATCAGGAAATCAGCCAGCTCACGCAAAAAGACGAAGGCGCAACCATCCCGACCCTGGTGCGCGTCTCGCACATCCACCTGTTCGGCATCACCTTCATCTTCTTCATCGTCAGCAGCATCTTCGCGCATGCCTACATGAAGCCGCTGTGGCTGAAGTGCGTGGTGATCGTGCTGCCCTTCCTCACCATCCTCACCGACATCTTCTCCTGGTATCTCACCAAGATGGTTCCCGGCTTCGCCTGGTTCATCATCGGCAGCGGTGCCCTGATGGGTGTCTCCTTCGCCATCCAGTGGATCGTCTCGATCTGGCAGATGTGGTTCTACACCCCGCCGGATGAAGTGAAGGAATGCGGCGGTGTATTGCCGGTGCTAGGCCAGCGTTCACGCGACCTCTGAATCGCTTCCCGGAAAATCGGGCGGATCAGACCAGCATGCGGTAGAGCGTACGTTCGCTGACACCGAGCAGACGCGCGAGCGACTTTCGGTCTCCGTCGTGGTGCGCCAGCGCCCATTGCAGGTAGCGCTGTTCGGCCACTTCCAGCGGCACGATCGCATCCACGTCTGGAGCGGCCGCGTCTGCCATGCCGGCCTGCGCTTCTGCGCCAGCCAGTTCAGGAGACAGATGCTGCGGCAGAAGCATGTCGCCGTCTGCCATCAGGATCGCTCGTTCGACGATGTTGCGCAGTTCGCGGATGTTTCCCGGAAAGTCATGGGCCTCGATCCGTGCCCGCGTCGCCCCGGCGAACGTGTAGGCGCGCCCCGGCGCCAGCCGCGCAAGCAGGGTATCGGCCAGCAGGCCGATGTCCTCGCGGCGCTCGCGCAGCGGCGGCAACACAATGGGGAATACGCTCAGGCGATAATAGAGATCGCGACGGAACGCACCTGCATCGATCATGGCCCCAAGGTCGCGATGGGTCGCTGCGATCAGGCGAAAATCGGTGCGCAGGGTCTCCACCCCGCCCACCCGGCGAAACGTTCCGGTTTCCAGCAGGCGCAGCAGTTTCACCTGCAGGCCGAGCGGAATGTCGCCCACTTCGTCGAGGAACAGCGTGCCGCCGGAAGCCGCCTCGACCAGGCCGATCTTGCGCTGGCTGGCGCCGGTGAACGCGCCCTTTTCATAACCGAAGAGTTCGCTCTCGAACAACGTCTCGGTCAGCCCAGAACATTCCACCACCACGAAGGGGCCGTGCTCGCGCGCGCTCTGCTGGTGGATCGCCTGCGCGACCAGTTCCTTGCCGGTCCCCGATTCGCCCAGCAACAGGGCAGCGGTATTGGAAGGTGCGACGCGCCGCACCAGTTCGAGCATGCGATTGAACGCAGGCGATTTGCCGACCAGCCCGGCTGCGGCGGGAAGGCTGCTGGCCTCGCGGACCGTGGTCATGCGTTCGACGAAATATTCAATACCGCCGGACGCCCCCACGATGGGCGTGAGCTCCACGTCGACATGCTCCTCGCCGCGCGGCGTATGATGAAGATGCAATACGCGGTTCGGTTCCCCGCTGGCACGGCTGGCAGCCAGCGGACAGGATTCGCCGCATTCGTCGCACGGCCGGCTGTAGCCATGCGAGACGGCGTAGCAAAATTGCCCGACCACGTCGCGTCCGCCCGCGAAAATGCGGCGATATGCCGCATTCGCCGCCAAAATCCGGTAATCGGCTCCCATTACAATTTGGGCATCCGGATGGGTTTCCAAAAAACAGATCAGTTCGCTGGTGGGCGACATGGCGTGGGAGAAAGTGACATATATGTCACTCAATCGAAGCAGATTTAGCCATATTTGTCATTTGTCACCAACTTTATTCCCCGGCCGACGCCGGGTTTATTTATCCCCCTGATTTGTAAAACCAATTCGTTTGTCCTGTCGTCTAACGCGCTGGCACGGGCTTTGCGAATGTGAGGAGATGCTTATGAAATTACGCCTGCCCGACTTTCTGCAGCACCGGCTTGCACGCGAGATCAGCATTGCCATCGCGGTCAAGCTGGTTGTGATCGCCGCGATTTTCTATGCCTTCTTCGATGGCCGAACGGTACCCACCGACCCCGACGCCGTCGCAAGCCGCCTGGCCAATCCGCAACAACAACTTTCGAATTAGCCCCGAGGAGTCCCCATGCTGACCGAAGAACTCGTCGATCTATCGCGGCTGCAATTTGCCGTGACCGCGCTGTATCACTTCCTGTTCGTGCCCCTGACCATCGGTCTGGCGGTGATGCTGGTGGTGATGGAGCTGACCTACGTGATCACCGAGCGTCCGATCTACAAGGACATGGTGCGCTTCTGGGGCAAGCTGTTCGGCATCAACTTCGCGCTCGGCGTCACCACCGGCATCACCATGGAATTCCAGTTCGGCACCAACTGGGCGTACTACTCGCACTATGTCGGCGACATCTTCGGCGCGCCGCTGGCGATCGAGGGGCTGATGGCCTTCTTCCTCGAATCGACCTTCATCGGCCTGTTCTTCTTCGGCTGGGACCGGCTCAACAAATGGCAGCACTTCATGGTGACCGTGCTGATGGCGCTGGGCTCCAACCTGTCGGCGCTGTGGATCCTCATCGCCAACGGCTGGATGCAGGATCCGGTCGGCGCGGAATTCTCCTTCACCACCATGCGCATGGAGATGACCGACTTCTGGGCCATCGTCTTCAATCCCACGGCGCAGGCCAAGTTCGTGCATACCGTGTCGGCCGGCTACGTCACCGCCTCGCTGTTCGTGCTCGGCATCTCCAGCTACTACCTGCTGAAGGGACGCGACCTCGACTTCGCACGCCGTTCCTTCCGCATCGCCGCCGGCTTCGGCTTCGCCTCGGCGCTGTCGGTGATCGTGCTGGGCGACGAGTCGGGCTACACCGTGAGCGAATCGCAGCAGGCCAAGATGGCAGCGATCGAGGCGATGTGGGAAACCGAGCCCGCCCCGGCCGCGTTCACCGCATTCGCGATTCCCAACC
>CAZOVQ010000157.1:0-4386 GCA_964583195.1 uncultured Thiobacillus sp. | reverse complement strand
AGACCGATGGCGATGACGAGGCCCACATAAAACGGTGCCAACAGCCAGCGGCTGGTAAACATGAACCATTCCAGAAAATGCTCAAACTGCCGCATCGTTCTCTCCCCTACTGAAAAGGGCCGGTCATGGCCGGCCCGTTGAATTCAACCCTGAATCGCGCGTAGCGCTTCGATGCGCTCTTCCAGCGGCGGGTGCGTCATGAATAGGCGCTTCCAGCCTTGCGGGCTGCCACCGGCGATGCCGAATGCGGCCATTTTCTCGGGCAGCGGTCCGCTATGCGTCATTTGCAGACGTTGCAGCGCGGCGATCATCGCGCCACGACCGGCGAGCGAGGCACCGCCCCGGTCGGCGCGGAATTCGCGCTGACGCGAGAACCACATCACGATGATCGAGGCGAGCACACCCAGGATCAATTCGGCCACGATCATGGTGACGAAAAACGCCGGGCCGTGACCGTTTTCGTTCTTGAACACCACGCGGTCGACGGTGTGGCCGATGACGCGCGAGAGGAACATAACGAAGGTGTTGACCACGCCCTGGATCAGCGCCAGTGTCACCATGTCGCCGTTGGCGACGTGGGCGATTTCGTGGCCGATGACCGCCTCGGCCTCTTCGCGCGTCATCGCCTGCAACAGGCCGGACGACACCGCGACCAGCGCGTTGTTCTTGCTCATGCCGGTGGCGAAGGCGTTGACCTCGGGCGAATCGAAAATGCCGACCTCGGGCATGCCGATGCCGGCGTCAGCCGCGTATTTCTTCACGGTATCGACCAACCACAGCTCGGATGACGACGACGGTGCCTCGATCACACGCACGCCCATGGATTTTTTCGCCATCCATTTCGATATCGCCAGCGAGATCAGCGAGCCGCCGAAGCCCATCACGGCGGCAAAGATCAGCAGTGAAGTGAGATTGAGGCCATTGGCGGTGAGATAGGGCTCCACGCCCAACAAGCGCATGGTGAGCGAGAGCACCAGCACGATGGCCATGTTGGTGGCAAGAAAGAGAAAAATGCGTTTCATGTCAGGTCTCCTTGAATAAGAGAAGTGCCTTGTACGGACGGTGAGACGATACAGCGGGGTTTTGCACAATAAAATCCGATTTTTATACTGCCATAGTTCGATTTTAACGAGGTGAGTTCCCGTGCTCAATTACAAGCACCTGCACTATTTCCGTACAGTGGCGAAAACCGGCGCGATCAACCGCGCGGCGGAAAAGCTCCACCTCACCCCCCAGACGCTGTCCGGCCAGATCAGCGCCTTTGAGGCGCGGCTGGGCGTGGCGCTGTTCCGTCGTTCCGGCCGCCGACTCGAACTCACCGACGCCGGACGGACCGCGCTGGGCTATGCCGACGAAATTTTCCACGTCGGGGCAGAACTCGAAGAAGCCCTGCAGAATCGCGCAGCCGCGCCGGTCCATCCGTTCCGCGTCGGCATCGCCGACGCTGTCCCCAAAGCCATTGCCTACCAGCTCCTCGCCCCCGCGCTGACGCTCGCCGAGCCGGTGAAACTGGTGTGCCGCGAAGATCGCCTGCAAACCCTGGCGGTCGAACTGTCCATCCATCGGCTCGACATGGTGCTGGCCGACCGGCCACTGCCGTCGTCCATGGACATCAAGGGCTACAGTCACCCACTCGGCGAATGCGGTGTGGTATTTCTGGCCATTCCTTCGGTGGCGCACAGTCTCGCGGGCGCGTTTCCCGCCTGCCTCGATGCAGCGCCGCTGCTGATTCCCGGCGAAGACAGCGCCCTGCGCGCGCCCTTGCTACGCTGGCTGGAAAAACAGGCGGTCACGCCGCGCATCGTCGGGGAGTTCGACGACAGCGCCCTGATGAGCGCTTTTGGTCAGGCGGGCGCCGGCGTCTTCCCCGCCCCGCTCACCGTCGCGCCAGCCGTAATGGCGCAATTCGGGGCCATCGAACTCGGGCGCACCCAGGAGATTCGCGAGCGTTTCTTTGCCATTTCGGTGGAACGCCGACTGACGCATCCGGCCGTGGTGGCCGTGAGCGACGCGGCCCGTCGCAGCCTGTCGGGCACGCCCTGACGCGCTGGCCTCAGGCCGCACCCGCCAGCCAGCGCACCGCCTCATCCGGGGTGAAAATGCGGAGCCCGCGACTGGTACCGCGTTTCAGCCGGAGCACCGCGCGGTCTTTGCTCACCAGCGGCAGGCGCATGGCAGCAGCCAGGTCGAGAAACTTCTGGTCATCGGGGTCGCGGCAGCGCGGCGCGCCGGACACCGCCGGCGGCACGACGCACTCGCAACAGGCAAGGTATTGCGCGAGTCGTGCCTGTCGCGCAGCCGGATTCAGTCCAAAACAGGGATAGGCCAGCACGCGCTGCCATTCTGCCAGCGTGGCCGCGCTGACCACGGCACGCAGAGCACCGGCCTCCAGCGCTTCGCGCAGCGGTCGCGCCATCGGGTCGTCGAAATGAAACAGGTCGAGCACGACATTGGTATCGAGCACGATCAGCGGCGGGGACCGCCGGGGCTCATTCAAGCGTGGTGTGCTCGGCGATGAAGTCCTTGACCCAGCGCTCCGATTGCGCGCTGGCGAAGCGACCGACAATCTCGCCCTCGACGAACAGCAGCACCGTCGGAAAGCCGCGCAGGCCATAGCGGCCGGCGAGCTTCATGTTCGCCCCTTCGTCCACTTCCACCTTGGCGAGCCGGATGCGGCCCGCATGGTGTGCGATGACGCGTTCGAGCACGGGCGTCAGCGCACGGCACGGCGGGCACCAGTCGGCCCAGAAATCGACCATCACAGGCTGGGTATGGGAGGCCTCGATCACGTCCTGGTCGAACCGTTCGAGATGCGTATCAAAAATGTCGGCAGTCGCGTTCATGGCGCGCATGATACCTGTCCGCCGCTCACGCTTCGATGCCAAACTTTTTCAGCTTGCGCCACAGCGATACGCGGTCGATGCCCAACATGCGCGCCGTCCGGGCCATTCGCCAGCAAGGCTGCAAAAGCGGCGTCCAGGGGGGGATGTTCTACGCGCATTGCCATGTTGTCGACTCCTTCGTGGGTAGGGGTGAGAATGCCCCGAAAAAATTGCCTGCGGAAAATACCTGCCGGGGGCGCGCCGCAAAACCAACAGGCTACGAATTTACAGAAGGAATGTTGCACCAACCTAGAAAGACGGGCCAGGACGACTGTTGTGCTGAATTTGATGCTGTCCACCCAAGGAATGGGCATACACGTCACACACAACCTTCGCTAAACGGCCGCCACACTCACCCGATTACGCCCCCCCTGTTTGGCCGCATACAGCGCCTTGTCGGCCCGCTCGATCAGGCTGGTTGGCTCTTCGTGGGGCTGGTGGCGGGCCACGCCGATGGAGAGGGTGACGCGGGCGACGGTTTCATCCTGGTTGCCACGCTTGATGCGGCCGCGTTCGATGGACTGGCGGATTTGCTCGGCCAGGGCGATTGCGCCTTGCAGGCTGGTTTCGGGCAGGAGGATGACGAATTCCTCGCCGCCAAAGCGGGCGGCGGTGTCGCGGCCTTTGACGTTTTCCTTGATGACGCCGGCAACGGCGCGGATGACTTTGTCGCCAAAGACATGGCCGTAGGTGTCGTTGATCTGCTTGAAGTGGTCGATGTCGCACATGAGCAGGCAGGGGCTGGCTTCGGGGGTTTCGAGCTTGGCGAGGCAGGTGGCGAGGGTTTCGTCAAAGGATTTGCGGTTAACCAGGCCGGTGAGGCCGTCGGTGCGGGAGGCTTCGCGGGCGCGGGCGACTTCGACGCGCAGGGATTCGATTTCGCGTCGGCTGTCGTCGAGTTTGCTTTGCAGTAAGCTGGTCGAGGCACGCATGGATTGCGCGCTTTGCATCAGCTCGGCGATGCCGTGCGGGTTCTGCATCTCGCCGCTGTCGGCCAGGCGCTTGAGGGTGTCGCTAAACGCACCGGCTTCGTCCGAGGCGGCGGCGGTAGAGTGCGAAATTTCGCCCAGTATGCGCTGGAAGCCGGCGGCAAAGGTGCTGGCGGCATCTTCGCTCACGTCGGCTACATAGCGCTCGAACAGCATGACGATATCGCGTTCGCTGAGCTTGCTCTGGCCGCTGAGCAGCTTGTCGGTGGCGGCATTGAGCGCAACGTTCATGCCGGCGACGTATTCGTACCAGACGGCGTAACTGACCGGATGCAGCCCGGCGTCCTGATTGGACATGAGCGGCAGTGCGCGCCGCAGATACTCGGAACTTTCGGTTTTATTGTGCTGGTATTTCATTGAGATTTCTCCGCTTGTTGTGATGTGAATCTCGAATGCCCTGCTTGGGTGTCAGTGTTTGGCGGGGTGCGGCATCAGCTTGTCGATGTAGGCAATGGAAATAGCCGAGACGATGAAGGCCATGTGGATCACCGTCTGCCACAGCAACACCTTCTCGT
>CAZOVQ010000156.1:0-4388 GCA_964583195.1 uncultured Thiobacillus sp. | reverse complement strand
GTCAGATTTACAGTCTGATCCCTTTGACCGCTCGGGAACCCCACCCAAACGAAGCGCGAGATTATAGGGGGCTTAGGGAAAGCCTGTCAAACACTGCCTTACACATTGAACAGGAAATTCAGGACATCGCCGTCCTTGACCACGTATTCCTTGCCTTCGGCGCGCATTTTGCCGGCTTCTTTGGCGCCCGTTTCGCCCTTGCAGGCGATGAAGTCGTCGAAGGCAATGGTCTGGGCGCGGATGAAACCACGTTCGAAGTCGGTGTGAATGACGCCGGCCGCCTGCGGGGCGGTGTCGCCTTTGTGGATGGTCCACGCGCGCACCTCCTTCACCCCGGCGGTGAAGTAGGTTTGCAACCCCAGCAACTGGTAGCCGGCCCGGATCAGGCGATCGAGGCCGGGCTCTTCCAGCCCCATCGATTCGAGAAAGTCCTTTTTGTCCGCGTCGTCGAGATCGGCAATTTCGGTTTCGATGGCAGCACAGAGGGCGACAACTTCCGCACCCTCGTTTTTTGCATGCGCGCGCACAGCGTCGAGGTGCGGATTGTTTTCGAACCCGTCTTCCGCGACGTTGGCGGCGTACAGCACCGGCTTGGCGGTGATGAGGCAGTAAGGCTGGATGAGCGCGCGCTCCTCTTTGGTGAAGTCGAGCGCGCGCACGGGTTTGGCTTCGTTCAGTTGCGCGAGACAGCGGTCGAGCACGGCGACCAGCACTTTTGCGTCCTTGTCGCCGGACTGCGCGAGCTTGCGGTACTTGGCAGCGGCCTTTTCCACCGTGCCGAGATCGGCGAGCGCGAGTTCGGTATCGATGATTTCGATGTCGCGCAGCGGATCGACGCTGCCGGACACGTGCACCACGTTGTCGTCGGCAAAGCAGCGCACCACGTGGACGATGGCGTCGGTTTCGCGGATGTTGGCGAGGAATTGGTTGCCGAGCCCCTCGCCCTTGGAGGCTCCCGCAACCAGCCCGGCGATGTCGACGAATTCCACAATCGCCGGTTGAATCTTCTGCGGGTTGACGATTTCTGCGAGCTGGGCGAGGCGTTTGTCCGGCACTTCGACGATGCCGACGTTGGGCTCGATGGTACAGAAGGGGTAGTTGGCCGCTTCGATGCCGGCGCGGGTCAGCGCGTTGAAAAGCGTGGATTTACCGACGTTGGGCAAGCCGACGATGCCGCATTTGAGGCTCATGTCTGTTCTCGTGAAGAATGGGATGTGGAAGGGGAAGCCGGCTTGGTATTGGCGCGCTGCGTCGCCGCGTCCCACTCGCCTTTTTCGATCAGCGGCCAGAGCTGAACGGCGCGTTCGATGGCCGCGTCGATTTCCGGCTGCTCCTCGCGGCGCGGTGGCTTGAGCACGTAATTGGCCACTTCGTTGCGGTCGCCCGGATGACCGATACCAATACGCAACCGCCAGTAATCCTGCGTGCCCAGATGCGCCGTGATGTCCTTGAGGCCGTTGTGCCCGCCCAGGCCGCCGCCAAACTTGAGGCGCAACTGGCCGGGCGGAATGTCCAGTTCGTCATGCACGACCAAAATTTCGGCAGGCTCGATGCGATGAAAACGTGCCAGTGCGCCGACCGCCTGCCCCGAACGGTTCATGTAGGTTTGCGGCAGCAACACCCAGACGCTGCCATGACGGCCCGCAATGCCATGAAAACGGGACTCGTGCGCGAGCGAGGCACGCCATTCGTGCGCCAGCCGCGCGCAAAACCAAAACCCGGCGTTGTGCCGGGTTTCTTCGTAGTCGCGCCCCGGATTTCCGAGACCGACAATGAGGCGGGGTGCAGGTGCAGTCATCCCGGACACGGCGGCGGGCGGTTTAGACCCGCTCACCGCCGCGCACCTCGTCAGGCTGCGGGCGCGGCCGGTGCGTCTTCAGCGGCACCCCCCTTGGGCGCGCTGATGGACGCGACGGCGGGGTTTTCGGCCTTGATGTGCGCAACCAGCTCAACCCCTGCCGGCAGCACCAGATCGTTGGCGTGAATAGAATGCCCCACTTCCAGCTTGCCCATGTCCACCGCGATGAACTCGGGCAGGCTGCCGGGGAAGCACTGCACGTCGAGTTCGGTCACGATGTGGTGCGCCTTGCCGCCGCCGGTCTTCACACCCGGGGCCACGTCGGCGTTGAGGAAGTGCAGCGGGACCTTGACGTGGATCTTGTGATCCTTGTCGACACGCTGGAAATCGACGTGCAGCACCTGCTGCTTGTAGGGATGCCACTGGGTGTCGCGCAGCACGACGGATTCCTTGTTGCCGTCGACGGTCAGTGTCAGCACGGAAGCGTGAAACGCCTCCTTGCGCAGGGCGTGGTAGAGCGCGTTGTGATCCAGCTCGATCTGCATCGGGGCGGCGGCTCCGCCATAAACAACCCCCGGGACCTTGCCGGCATGGCGCAGGCGGCGGCTCGCACTCGACCCTTGCGCATCACGCTTGAAAGCAATGACTTCGATTTCCATGAAATTTCTCCAAAAGTGACATAAAAAGCCCCCGCGACCAGGGGCATTCAACCGGTTCGCTACTCCATGAACAGCGAACTGACGGAATCTTCGTTGCTGATACGGCGGATCGTTTCCGCCAACAGTTCAGCCACCGACAATTGCCGGATCTTGCTGCATGCGCGGGCGTCTTCGCGCAGCGGGATGGTGTCGGTCACCACCAGCTCGTCCATCGCCGACCCGGCGATACGCTCGGCTGCCGCACCCGACAGCACGCCGTGCGTGCAATACGCCATCACCTTCTTCGCGCCGTGTTCCTTCAGCGCATTGGCGGCCTCGCACAGCGTGTTGGCCGTGTCGACCATGTCGTCCATGATGATGCAGGTGCGATCCTTCACATCCCCGATGATATGCATCACCTTCGCCACGTTGGGCTTGGGGCGGCGCTTGTCGATAATCGCCAGATCGCATTCCAGGCGCTTGGCGATGGCCCGCGCCCGCACCACGCCGCCCACGTCTGGCGACACCACCATCAGGTTCGGATGGTTTTGTTTCCAGATATCGCCCAGCAGGATGGGGCTGGAGTAAATGTTGTCGACCGGGATATCGAAAAAGCCCTGAATCTGGTCGGAGTGCAGATCCATCGTCAGCAGCCGGTCGATGCCCACACCCTGCAGCATGTTCGCCACCACCTTGGCGGTGATCGCCACCCGCGCCGAACGCGTCCGGCGATCCTGACGCGCGTAGCCGTAATACGGAATCGCGGCGGTGATGCGCCCTGCCGAAGCGCGCTTCAGCGCATCGACCATGACCATCACTTCCATCAGCGTGTCGTTGGTCGGCTGACAGGTCGATTGCAGCACGAACACGTCCTTGCCGCGCACGTTTTCCAGGATCTCGACCATCACCTCGCCATCCGAAAAGCGCGACACAGTAGCGCGCCCCAGATGGATATTGAGATGGCGCACCACATCGCTGGCCAGACGGGGGTTGGCATTCCCCGTAAACACCATCAGATTGTCAATGGACACGCGAGTCTCCGGCAGTTGGGCGAGACAACAACAAAAACAGCCGCCACCGGCGGCTGTTTATTCTGACTTGACGCCGCCTTCCCGGCGGCGGCTCACTAAATCATGGCTGGGGAGGTAGGGATCGAACCTACGAATGTCGGAATCAAAATCCGATGCCTTACCACTTGGCGACTCCCCAACGGGCACTACCCGGCGCAAAAATCGTACAGGGGATGCCTGTCGAGACCCTGCGCCACAAAACCCTGCATCGAATCCGGCAACTGCACAAACACCGCCTGCGCGGCATTTTCCGACTCGAATGCTGCAAACACACAGGCACCGGATCCGGTCATTCTGGCCTCACCAAACTGCCCCAGCCACGCGAGATGACGGACCACTTCAGGCTGCCTGTTCACGACCACCGGCTGAAGATCATTTCGACCCATGCCTGCGGAAAAGGGCGCTATTTTGAGGGGAGGCGTGTCGCGTGTCAATTCCGGCGCGCTAAAAATCGATACGGTCGGCACCTGCACGGGCGGCGTCAGCACCACATACCACGCCGCGGGCGCCGACACGGGGTGCAGGATTTCGCCGATTCCCTCGGCAAACGCCGTTTGGCCGAACACGAATACCGGCACATCGGCCCCCAGCTGCAAGGCCAGCGCCTGCAACTCGCTGCGCGGCAAATTCACGTTCCACAGGCGATTGAGCGCCAGCAGCACTGTCGCTGCGTCGGAACTGCCGCCCCCCAGTCCGCCCCCCATGGGCAGTAGCTTTTCCAGCCGGATGTCCGCGCCCGAACCGGCAGGCGCGTGAGGTTGCAGCAGAGTCGCCGCGCGCACGCTCAGGTCCTGCGCCGCCGGCACGCCGGGCACGTCGCCCTGCCGGGCGATCACGCCGTCGTCGCGCAGGCGCAGGTGTACGCGATCCGCCCGGTCGATG
>CAZOVQ010000155.1:2754-4472 GCA_964583195.1 uncultured Thiobacillus sp. | reverse complement strand
AATCTACATCAAAACCTTCGGCTGTCAGATGAACGAGTACGACTCGGACAAGATGGCCGACGTGCTCGGCGCGGCCGAAGGCTACGTCAAGACTGCTACGCCGGAAGACGCCGACGTGATCCTGTTCAACACCTGCTCGGTGCGCGAAAAAGCGCAGGAAAAGGTGTTCCACGACCTGGGCCGGGTGCGCCAGTACAAGCAGGCCAACCCCAACGTCGTCATCGGCGTCGGCGGCTGCGTCGCCAGTCAGGAAGGCGCGGCCATCGTCGCGCGCGCGCCGTATGTGGATGTGGTGTTCGGCCCGCAAACGCTGCACCGCCTGCCCGAGTTGATCGCGAAAAAGCGCGAGACCGGCCGCCCGCAGGTCGATATCAGCTTCCCCGAAATCGAGAAGTTCGACCACCTGCCGCCGGCGCGCGTCGAAGGCGGCGCGGCCTTCGTGTCGATCATGGAAGGCTGCTCGAAATACTGCACCTTCTGCGTCGTGCCCTACACGCGCGGCGAGGAAGTGTCGCGCCCCTTTGATGATGTCATCGCCGAAGTGGCGAACCTCGCGGCCCACGGCGTCAAAGAAGTGACCTTGCTCGGGCAGAACGTGAATGCCTATCGCGGCGCGATGCACGACGGCGAAATCGCCGACTTCGCCCTGCTGCTCGAAGTGGTGCACGAAATCCCCGGCATCGAGCGCATCCGCTACACCACCAGCCACCCGCGCGAAATGACCGATCGGCTCATCGCCTGCTACGGCACGCTGCCCAAGCTGGTGTCGCACCTGCACCTGCCCGTGCAGTCCGGCTCCGACCGCATCCTCGCGGCGATGAAGCGCGGCCACACCGTGCTCGAATTCAAGTCGATTGTTCGAAAACTGAGGGAGCAGCGCCCCGGCCTCTGTCTGTCGTCGGATTTCATCGTCGGCTTTCCCGGCGAAACCGGGGCCGACTTTGCGGCGACGATGAAGCTGATCGAGGAACTCGATTTCGACGCCAGCTTTTCCTTCATCTACAGCAAGCGCCCCGGCACGCCGGCGTCCGACTATCCCGACGACGTGGGCGCGGACACCAAAACCCAGCGCCTGATGCAACTCCAGGCGCAAATCGAAAAACAGGCGCAGGTCGTGAATCGACAGATGGTCGGCACTGTGCAGCGCGTGTTGGTCGAAGGCCATGCGAAGAAGAACGCCGACGAGCTTGCCGGCCGCACCGACAACAACCGCATCGTCAACTTCGCCGGGTCGGATCGCCTGATGCACGCCTTTGTTGACGTGCGCATCACCGAGGCCTTGCCGCACAGCCTGCGCGGTGAGATCGTGACACGCGAGAGCGTCGCCGCTTGAAGACTGGCATCGTCGAACTCAGGCTCGCGCCGGAAGACAACCGCCGGCTCGCCAACCTGTGCGGGCCGCTGGACGAGAACCTGCGGCAGATCGAGGCGGCGTTCGACGTCGCCATTGCCCGGCGCGGGATGAGCTTCCGCGTCAGCGGCGAATCCGCGCAGGCCGAGAAGGGCGCGCAGGCGGTCGAGCATTTCTATAACCGCGCACACGATGCGCTCTCGCTCGACGACATCCAGCTCGGTCTGGTCGAACTCACGCGCGGCCGTGCGGATGACGGCGAAGGCCCGCACCTGCGCACGCGCCGCGCCGAACTGCGCGCCCGCACGCCGGGGCAGGCGGGCTACATCGAAAACGTGCTGTCGCACGACATCACCTTCGGCATCGG
>CAZOVQ010000155.1:0-2654 GCA_964583195.1 uncultured Thiobacillus sp. | reverse complement strand
CTACGTGCCCAACGTGCTCACGTTCGAGTATGGAGAAGTGACGCCCGGCGTGCTCGGCGGCGACGTGGTGATCTGCGCGCCGGTGGTCGAACGCGAGGCGCGCGAGCAGGGCAAACCCTTACAAAACCATTACGCGCACATGACCATCCACGGCGTGCTGCACCTGCAGGGCTACGACCACCTCGACCCGCAGGACGCCGACATCATGGAAACGCGCGAAGCCGTTATACTGAAACGGTTCCGTATCCCCAATCCCTACGCCTGAACATGGAGTCCGACAGTAGTCCCAGTCATAAACCCAGCCTGATGGAGCGCATCTCCCACTGGTTGATGCGCGAACCCGAAGATACCGAGCAGTTGATCGAACTGCTGCACGGGGCCTACGAAAACAATCTGATGGACGCCGACGCGCTGGCGATGATCGAAGGTGTGCTCTCGGTTGCGGAAATGCGCGTCGGCGAGATCATGATCCCGCGCGCGCAGATGGACGTGATCGACATCAACGATCCGCCCGAACAGTTCATTCCCTTCGTCATCGACACCGCACACTCGCGTTTCCCGGTCATCGATAAGGACCGCGACGACGTCATCGGAATATTGCTGGCCAAGGATCTGCTGCGCCATTACGCCGAATCCGACGACGATATCCGCGGCATGTTGCGGCCCGCCGTGTTCATCCCCGAATCCAAGCGACTCAACGTGCTCTTGAAGGAATTCCGCTCCAACCGCAACCACATCGCCATTGTCGTCAACGAGTACGGCGGCGTCGCGGGGCTGGTCACCATCGAAGACGTGCTCGAGCAGATCGTCGGCGACATCGAGGACGAATACGACTTCGACGAAACCGAAGACAACATCATCCGCGAGAAGGACCACGTCTTCCGCGTGAAAGCCGGCACCGAAATCGCCGACTTCAACCAGACCCTGGGCGCGCAGTTTTCCGACGAGGAATTCGACACCCTGGGCGGGCTTGTCGTGTCGCGCTTCGGCCACCTGCCCAAGCGTGGCGAAAGCGTGAAATTCGACGGCTTCCAGTTCACCGTGCTGCGCGCCGACAGCCGCCGCTTGCACGCCCTGCGCGTGGTGCGTTTGCAGCCCGAGGATGCCGACGCGCAATTGCCGCTGGTGTAAAGCCAGGCAACTTCAAAATGGGTTTACAGGGAGGCAAGAGAGGAAGGGGAGGAAGCCCATTGCCTCCCTTACCTCTCCTGCCTCCCTGTGAGCCGCCTTTTACAAAACATGCAGGCGATTGCCATTGGCGAAGCCCGTGAGCATCGGCACCTGGCCTTTTGCCAGCGCGATCACCTTGAACAGTTCGCCCATTTCGGCTGGGGATACCAGCCGCTGCACGGCGTTGGTCTGCGGTAGCCACGCCGTTGCGTCGGCGGGTGAGGTTTCCATCAGCAGCTCGGTGAGTCCGCTGCCCAGCAGAAAATTCGTCTGGCTCGTGTAGCCGGCGAGTGTCAGGCCGGCGGCCATGCCGGCGCGGGCGATGGCGCTGAAATCGACGTGTGCGGTCAGGTCGGCCAGCCCCGGCAGATAGAACGGATCGTCGAGCGCGTGGTGGCGGTAATGCGCGCGCAGTGTGCCCATGTGGCGCTGCGGGTGGGTGTACTCGTGGGCGGGAAAGCCATAGTCGATCATCAGTACCAGACCGTGCTGGAGACTTTGCCCCAGCGAGGCGATGAGTGCGTCGGCGGCAAGATGGATTTCGGAAAGATAAGGCGGCACGGGGTCGAGCGCCTCGGCGCGCAGGCGCAGCACGGGGTCGGCGATGGGGCGGTCTGCCCAGGCAAAGCCGCGCTCGCCGACGGCCACGCCGCGTTGCACCGGGCCGCTGTCGGTCCAGTGCACCAGTTCCACCGGCAGCGCGTCGAGCACTTCGTTGCCGAGGATCACGCCCGTAAACGTGGCGGGCAGCGCGTTTAGCCAGACCACCCGATCCAGTAGATGCGGTACTCGGTGTTCGAGCGTTTGCCGCTGGCGTTCGCGCAAATCCGCGCTCACGTCGAGGATGGCGTAGCGCGCGGGCAGGCTGCCGAGGCGGTCGAGTTCGCCCAGCACGTCGGCGGCGAGCGCACCGCTGCCCGCGCCCAGTTCCAACAGCTCGCCGCCGGTGGCCGCCAGCACCGGGGCGATGGCGCGCGCCAGCGTGCGGCCGAACAAGGGGGTGAGTTCCGGGGCGGTGACAAAATCGCCCGCCGCGCCGAACTTGGTGGCCCCGGCGGCGTAGTAGCCCAGGCCCGGCGCGTAGAGCGCCGCATCCATGTAGCGCGAGAACGGGATCCAGCCGCCGGCGGCCTCGATCTCGGCAATGAGATGGGCGACCACGCGCTGGCTGTGGGCGAGGGCATCGGGGGAGGGGGCGGGGAGCATGGTTTCGGTGATAATGGGCAATCCGACCGACTATAAAGGCGAACTCCGATGCATGGCAAAGTCGTGCTGATTACCGGCGGGGCCAAGCGCGTGGGGGCGGCTGCCGCCCGCCTGCTGCACGCCGCCGGGGCCAATCTGATGATCCACTACCGCAGCTCGGCGACTGAGGCGCGTGCGCTTTCGGCCGAGTTGAATGCGCTGCGGCCGGATTCCGTCGCGCTCATCCAGGCCGATCTGCTCGACATCGGCGGCCTGCCGGCGCTGGTGAACCAGACTGT
>CAZOVQ010000154.1:0-4520 GCA_964583195.1 uncultured Thiobacillus sp. | reverse complement strand
TGTGGTTCTCGGGGATGAGCAGCAGGCGCTGCGCGTCGGGGCAGATTTTTTCCACTGCGTGCATCGCGGCGTGGATCGCCAGCGACATGAACGCCGGGTTGAGGTTGTTGAATCCGCCGGGAAACAGATTGGTGTCCACGGGCGCAAGCTTGAACCCCGCGTTGCGGATGTCCACCGAGGTGTAGAAAGGCGCCGCCTGTTCCTTCCATTGCTGGCGAAACCAGTGTTCGATGGTGGGCTGCGCGTCGAGCAGGCGTTTTTCCAGCTCGAGCAGCGGGCCGGTGAGTGCGGTGGTGAGGTAGGGAACCATACAATGCGCCTGACAGGAATTACGCCATTTTAGTGCGCCGCGCCCATGTTCGACATCGTTTTGTACCAGCCCGAAATTCCGCCCAACACCGGCAACCTCATCCGGCTGTCGGCCAACTGCGGTTTCCGCCTGCACCTCGTCGAACCGCTGGGCTTCGATCTTTCCGACAGGCAGGTGGCACGCGCCGGACTGGATTACCACGACATGGCCTGGGTGCGCGTGCATGCCGACTGGGCGGCGGCGCAGACGGCGTTTTCCGGCCGGCGCCGGTTCGCGCTCACCACCCGCGGCAGCACCCGCTATGCCGACATCGCGTTTGCACCGGGTGACGTGTTCGTGTTCGGCCCCGAGTCGCGCGGCCTGCCCGCGGAAATCCTGGCGGAATTCGACGAGGGCACCCGCCTGCGCCTGCCGATGCGGCCCGGCTCGCGCAGCATGAACCTGTCGAACGCGGTCAGCGTGGTCGCCTTCGAGGCCTGGCGGCAGAACGGATTCGCGGGCGGCGGCTGAGGCAAAGCCCGGGCACCGGCGCCGGGAACCGGCGCCTCACTCCCGGAATTCCGCCTTGATTTCCCGATTGACGAGGGCATCGACCGCCTGCGCGGCGGGCAGGCCTTCGAACAGCATCCGGCAGACGGCGCGGGTGATGGGCATGTCGACGCCCATGGCGTTGGCGCGCGCGAGAACTTCACGCGCGGTGGCGACGCCTTCGGCGACGTGGCCGAGTTCCGCAAGGATGCCGTCGAGTGCCTGTCCGCGCGCGAGGCGCAGGCCGACCTGGCGGTTGCGCGAGAGGTCGCCGGTAGCGGTGAGGATGAGGTCACCCAGGCCTGACAGGCCCATGAAGGTTTCGGCGTGGCCGCCGAGCCGGACGCCGAAACGGGTCATTTCGGCAAGCCCGCGGGTGACGAGAGCGGCGCGGGCATTGTGGCCGAGCGCAAGGCCGTCGCAGACGCCGGACGCAATCGCCATCACATTCTTCAGGGCGCCGCCGACTTCAACGCCGATCACGTCATCGTGCGCGTAAAGTCGCAGCCCCTGTCCCGACAGCGCTGCGGCGAGCCGGTGCGCCAGCGCGGCATCGCGCGAGGCCAGCGTCAGCGCGGTGGGCAGGCCGCGCGCGACTTCCTGCGCGAAGCTGGGGCCGGACAGCACGCCAGTCTGCGCCTGGGCCGGGAGGATTTCAGCGGCGATCTGGTGCGGCAGCCTGCCGCTGCCGGTCTCGAACCCCTTGCACACCCAGACGAGCGGCGGCAGGGCCGGCCGCTGCGCCAGCGCTGCGAGCGTGGCGCGCAAGCCGTGGCTGGGCACGGCAACGATCAGCAGTTCGGCGGCCTCGGTGGCGGCGGCGAAATCCGTCTCGAAGGCAAGCGCGGGCGGCAGCGGGTAGTCCGGCAGGTAGCGTGCGTTGACGCGCTGCGCGCGCATGGCGTCGAGTTCGGCGGCATCGCGCCCCCACAGCACGACTTCGTGCGCGCCGGCCCAGTGTGCAGCAAGTGCGGTGCCCCAGGCACCCGCGCCCAGCACGGCGAGTTTCATTCGCCCCAGGCCTCGTGCGCGGGCAGCCAGCCGGCCAGGCCGTCGGCGTGGCGCACCGGCAGCCAGCCGGCATCGACGGGGCCGGTCACGGCGAGCAGCAGCCCCCGCGCGGCGCGGAACACGATGTCGGCGCCGGGCTCGGGCCGGACGCGCACGGTGGCGGTTTCGACCTTGACCATTACGGTGGCGGGGCCGCCGAGCGCGGCTTTCTCGATCCACACGAGGCGACCGTCGTGGGTGCGTACCTTGAGCCAGGCTTCGGTGTCGATCACGATTTCGAGCGGCAAGCCGGGGCCGGCGATCGCCACCCTGCCGCCGGCGGTCGAAGGCGCATCGTAGAGCAGCGCGGCCCGGCCGGTGCTGCGATACTCCAGCGCCTGCGCCGGAGCGGCCGCGCACAGCAGGGCGGCAAGTGCGGCGCGGGCGATCAATGCGTTTGCGCGGGCGCGGCCTGTTGCTGCTGCATGAACAAGGCCTCGAAATTGACCGGGTTCAGCAGCAGCGGTGGGAAACCGGCACGAATCAGCGCGTCGGACACGGCTTCGCGCAGATAGGGGAAAACGATGTTGGGGCAGCCTATGCCGAGCACCATCGGCATCTGTTCGGCCGGAACGTTCTGGATGCGGAAGATGCCGGCCTGGGTGCATTCGACCAGAAACAGCGTCTTGTCGCCAGCCTTGGCGGTAACGGTGACGGTGATGCTGGTGTGGTAGACATCGGCGCCGAGCGCTTGGCTCTCGGTGGACATGTTGACCTCGGTTTGCGGCGCTTCGCGCTCCATGAAAATGGCAGGCGCGTTCGGCACCTCCACCGACAGGTCCTTGACGTAGAGTTTTTCTATGTTGAATACGGGTTGTTGTTCGTCGGCCATGATGTTTCCTTCGTTAACGTGATAGGCAGCCCTGGGGGCCCCGATGGAATTCGAGCAATCGGTCCGGCCCGCAAGGCAAGGCCGGGGACGCCGCTATTCTACACATGCCCGCTGACGCGGCCGTGACAGCCACGGGAGCGGTCGCGTCCGGTGACCGGGCGCGGCCGGATATTTTTTGCGCCAGCGCGGTCTATCGCCTGTCCCGACCCCGGGGTTTTCCCATGCGACGCTCATTCCGGCCTGTCCTCATGTTCGCGCTCCTGGCGAGCGCACTTGCCCTGAACGGCGTGGCGGCGGCGCGCAGCCTCAATGGTTTCGTCCTCGACGGCGCGCTGGTGCCGGCCAACGACATCCATCACGGCGGCCCGCCGCGGGACGGGATTCCAGCCATCGACCATCCGGAACTCATCGCCGCTTCCGACGCGCGCGCGCCAAAACCACACGAGCGCGTGCTGGGCGTGGTGCTGGACGGGCAGGCGCGCGCCTATCCGGTGTCCATCCTCAACTGGCACGAAATCGTCAACGACCGCATCGGTGACGCGCGGGTACTGATCACCTACTGCCCGCTGTGCGGCACCGGCATGGTGTTCTCGCCGCGCGGAGACAGCGAAGCCGAATTCGGCGTGTCCGGCCTTCTCTACAACAGCGACATGCTGCTATACGACCGCCGCACGCAGTCGCTTTGGTCGCAGATCATGGGGCGCGCCATTTCCGGCCCGCTCAAGGGAACGCCGCTTCAGCAATTGCCCGCTCTCCACACCACCTGGGCAGACTGGCGCGCACGCCATCCGCACACGCATGTGCTGAGCCGCGACACCGGTTACCGGCGCAACTACGACCAGAGCCCTTATCTGGGCTACGAACTCGAACCAGGGCTGCATTTCCCGCTCACCCGCGCCACGCCTGGGAAACGGCATCCCAAGGCGCTCGTTCTCGGCGTCCGCGCCGGCGGCGTGGAAAAAGCCTATCCCTTCGACGCGCTCGCGCGCCAGGGCAAAGCGCGGTTCACCGACCGCCTCGGCAACACCTCCATCGTCCTGCACTGGAACGAGGCCGCGCACAGCGCCCACGCGACCGATCCCGCCGGAAACCTGCTGCCGGCGACGACGGCGTACTGGTTCGCCTGGCATGCCTTCTGGCCGGATACGCTGGTATGGGGAGAGTAAGGACCGTGGCTCTCCCCTGGGCGCCGGCGTCCTGCGATTCGGCACACGCTGCCGCCGTGCCTCCTGTGTCAGAGCTTGGCGCTGCGTCCGCCGTCCACCGCGAGAATCTGGCCAGTGACGAAGTGAGTGTCCATGGCGAAAAAGCGCACCGCGAGCGCGATGTCGTGCGGGTCGCCGGCGCGCTTCAGCATGGTGTGCGAGATGATGCGCTGGCGCGAGACTTCGTCGAAATGGGCGTCGTCCTCCGGCCACAGGATAGGCCCCGGCGCGACGCCGTTGACGCGCACCTCCGGCGCCAGCTCGCGTGCCAGCGACCTGGTCAGCCCGACTAATCCGGCCTTGGCGACGGAATACACGACGTAGCTCTTCATTGGCCGCTCGGCGTGGATGTCGGTGATGTTGATGATGCAGCCGCGGCGTTTCTTCAGTTCCGGTGCGGCCGCCTGCGACAGGAACAGCGGCGCCTTGAGATTGGTGCCCATGAGATCGCCCCAGTCCTTCTCCGCAATGTCGCCGACGGGCGTGGCATAAAAACTCGACGCATTGTTGAGCAGCACGTCCAGCCCGCCGAGAGTGGCGACAGTCTGGTTCACCAGCGCCGGCAGGCCGCCGATGTCGAGCAGATCGGCCTGGA
>CAZOVQ010000153.1:0-4536 GCA_964583195.1 uncultured Thiobacillus sp. | reverse complement strand
GTCAATCACCGCAAGATCGTGGACAAGGACGGGAAGGTCAGCTACAAGCCGCTCACCGAGGCGGAAATGACCCAGATCACCAATCTGGTCAAGGAAGCCATGGGCTACAACCAGGCGCGGGGCGACACCCTCAACGTGGTCAACAGCCCCTTCGCCCAGCCCGAGGTGGAAGCCATTCCCGAAACGCCGCTGTGGAAGGAGCCAGGCACCCTCCAGATGGCCAAGGATGCCGGCAAGTATCTGGTCATGGGCATCGTGCTGCTGCTGCTCTATCTGCGCGTGCTGAAACCGCTGCTGAAAAAGCTGTCCGAACCGCTGGCCCTGCCCGCATCCGCTGGTGCCGAAATGGCCGCACATCCGCAGCTGGCTGGCGCAATGGCCGGGGCGGAGGGCATGGCTGCCCTGCCGCCCGGTGTCAGCAGCTATCAGGACAACCTCACCCGCGCGCAGCAACTCGCCAAGGACGATCCGCGCGTGGTGGCCAATATCGTGAAAACCTGGGTAGGCGGCAATGAGTGACAATCAAGGCATTCAGAACGCAGCCGTGCTGATGCTCGCCCTCGGCGAGGAAGGCGCGGCCGAAGTGATGAAATATCTCGGCCCGCGCGACGTGCAGAAGCTCGGCGAGGCCATGACCAGCATGAAAGCCATTCCGCAGGAGCGGGTGGAACAGGTGCTCGAAAATTTCAGCGAAGTGGCCGCGTCCAGCTCAACCTTGGGGCTGGATTCCGACGAGTACATCCGTTCGGTGCTCACCAAGGCGCTGGGCGACGACAAGGCCTCGTCGCTGCTCAACCGCATACTCGGCGGCACGGGCGACGCCAGCGGCATCGAAAGCCTGAAATGGATGGACGGCGAATCCGTCGCCGACCTCATCCAGAACGAACACCCGCAGACCATCGCCACCATCCTGGTGCACCTGGAGCCCGACCATGCGAGCGAGATCCTGGGCTTCTTCACCGAGCGCCTGCGCAACGACGCGCTGCTGCGCATCGCCACGCTGAACGGCGTGCAGCCCGCTGCGCTACGCGAGCTGAACGACGTGCTGGCCAAGCTCCTGTCCGGCGGCGGCGCGGCCAAGAAACAGAGCATGGGCGGCACCCGCGCTGCGGCCGACATCCTCAACTACATGAGCGGCAACAACGAATCGGCCGCCATGGACTACTTCAAGAGCTACGATCCCGACATGGCGCAGAAGATCATGGACGAGATGTTCGTGTTTGAGAACATTCTGGAAATCGACGATCGCGGCATCCAGCTCATCCTGCGCGAAGTGCAGTCCGATTCGCTCATCGTGGCGCTCAAGGGGGCCAACGAGGAACTGCGCGAAAAGATCTTCAAGAACATGTCGCAGCGCGCCGCCGAAATGATGCGCGAAGACCTCGAATCCAAGGGCCCGGTCAAGCTCTCCGAAGTGGAAGCCCAGCAGCGCGAGATTCTCACCGTGGTCCGCCGTCTGGCCGACGAAGGCCAGCTGACGCTGGGTGCAAAGGGCGAGGAAGCGTATGTCTAACGCCGCCAGCGCCGTCATCCGCAGCGACGCCCCGGACGATTTCCAGCCGTGGGAGCCGACCAGCTTCGACGGCACCCCGCGTGACGTGACGATGCGTCGGGGCGAAGTCGCCCTGCCCACGCTCGAACAGATTGCCGCCATCGAGGCGCAGGCCGAACAGGAGGGTTATGCCGCTGGCCACGCCGAGGGCCGCGCGGCAGGTCTCGCCGAAGGCCGCCAGCTGGCCGCAGACGAGGCCGCCCGGCTGGCCGATCTGGCCACCGGTTTCGACGCCGCCCTGCGCGACGCCGACACCCTCATCTCGCAGCAGGTGCTCGATCTGGCCGTGGACCTTGCGCGCGCCATGCTCAAATCCGCCCTGGCGGTGAATCCCGAACGGGTGATTCCGCTGGTGCGTGAGACGGTGCGGGCAATTCCCGCCGTGCAGCAGCCGGCCCTGCTTTATCTGCACCCGACCGATCTGGCGCTGGTGCGCGAACGCATCGGCGGCGAACTCGACAAGACCGGCTGGCAGCTCAGTGAGGACGCCAGCCTCGAAGCCGGCGGCTGCCGCGTCGAAACCGCCAGCAACCAGATCGACGCCACCCTGCCCACCCGCTGGCAGCGCCTCGTCACGGCGCTGGGCAAACACGACGACTGGCTCGCCTGATGAGCGCCCTCCAGGCCACCCCCGCCGCCCCGGCCGCACCCCATGCGGGCCGCTGGCAGGCCTATCTGTCCGACTGCCGCGAGCTGGTATCCATTGCCGAGCCCATGCGCATGTCCGGCCGCGTCACCCGCGTCGCCGGCCTGGTGATGGAAGCGGTGGGGCTCAAGCTCGCGGTGGGCAGCGCCTGCACCGTGCCGCTGCCCAACGGCTCGGTCATCGAGGCCGAAGTGGTCGGCTTTTCCGGCGACCGCCTCTACCTCATGCCGCAAAGCGAAATCGAAGGGCTGGTTCCCGGCGCGCAGGTGTTCCCGGCCGAAGTCATCCCCACGCTGCCCGGCGTGGGGCAGGTCAATCATCCGCGCCGCCGCCCCAGTGATCGCACCCGCCACTTGCCGGTGGGCGACGGCCTGCTCGGCCGCGTGCTCGACAGCAACGGCCGCGCACTCGACAACCTCGGCCCGGTGCAGGCCGAGGCCAGCGCCCCGCTGTCGCGCCGTGTCGCCAACCCGTTGTCGCGCGCGCCCATCGTCGACGTGCTCGACGTGGGCGTGCGGGCGATCAACACCCTGCTCACCGTGGGACGCGGCCAGCGCATGGGCCTGTTCGCCGGCTCCGGCGTGGGCAAAAGCGTCTTGCTCGGCATGATGGCGCGCTACACCAGCGCCGACGTCATCGTGGTCGGGCTCATCGGCGAACGCGGCCGCGAAGTGAAGGAATTCATCGAACAGATCCTCGGCGAGGAGGGCCTCGCGCGCGCCGTCGTCGTCGCCGCACCGGCCGACACGCCGCCGCTCATGCGGATGCAGGGCGCGGCCTACGCCACCGCCATTGCCGAGCATTTTCGCGACCAGGGCAAGCATGTGCTGCTGATCATGGATTCGCTCACCCGCTACGCCATGGCGCAGCGCGAAATCGCACTCGCCATCGGCGAGCCGCCCGCCACCAAGGGTTATCCGCCGTCGGTGTTCGCCAAGCTGCCGGCGCTGGTCGAGCGCGCCGGCAACGGCAAGCCGGGCGGCGGCTCGATCACCGCCTTCTACACCGTGCTCACCGAAGGCGACGACCAGCAGGACCCCATCGCCGACGCCGCGCGCGCGATTCTCGACGGCCATATCGTGCTCTCGCGCACGCTCGCCGAGTCGGGCCACTACCCGGCCATCGACATCGAGCAGTCGATCAGCCGCGCCATGCACACGCTCACCTCGCCCGAGCAGCAGCATCTCGCGCGGCATCTCAAAAAGCTCTATTCGCGCTACGAGCGCAGCCGCGACCTCATCAGCGTCGGTGCCTATGCACCCGGCACCGACCCCACGCTGGACGAAGCCATACGCCTGCGCACCGGCATGGACGGCTTTCTGCAGCAGGCCATCCACGAACGGGCAGGCGTCGCCGACAGCCTCGCCCAGCTCGAAACGCTGTTCACCTGAGACCCTCGACCATGGCCAGCCTCTCTGCCCTCACCACCCTCGTCGACCTGGCGGCGCGCGACGCCGAAGACGCCGCGAAAAAACTCGGGGCCTGCGTGCGCCAGCGCGAAGAAGCCAGCCAGAAACTCGATCTCCTGACCCAGTACCGCGACGACTATGCAAAACGCTGCCAGGCCGACATGGCCAGCGGCATCGGTGCGGCGCAGTTCAACAATTTCCAGGTATTCATGGGCAAGCTCGACCAGGCCATCAGCGGCCAGCGTCAGGTCGTCGACGACTTTGCGCGCCGTGCCGACCAGGCCCGTGCGCGCTGGATGGCCTGTGAACAGAAAAAACTCAGTTACAGCACCCTGGGCGAACGTGCGGCGCAACAACTGCTGCAACGCGAAAACAAGCGTGACCAGAAGGCCAACGACGAATTCGCCTCACGCGCCACGCTGCCCAAGCTCCCCACTCCCTGATCCCGACATTCCGCCAGGACTGCCTCCGAGACCGCCGCCATGACTGCTTCCCTGCCGCCCGTTCAACCTGCCAGCGCCCCGTCCGCCTCGCCCGCTGCACCGTCCACCGACAACAGCGCCGACGTGCCCTTCAGCCAGGTGCTCTCCGGCGAAATGGCCCAGCAGCGTGGCCGCGCAGCCGACAACACCAAAGCCGACAACACCAAAGCCGGCGACGCCGATAAGGCGGCCGACGCCCAGGCCGACGACGACACCGTGACGGCCCCCACGGTTGCGACCCTGCCGGTCGACCCGGCCGCTCTGCCGGCGACCGCCGACCCCGCTGCCCCGGCACCCGACACCGCCACCCCCGACGCCGCCGCCCTGCTGGCGCTTGCGATGAATCCCGATCTGCAGAAAACCAACAATGCCCGCAGCCTGCCGGCCGAAGGCGACGCGCTTGCCGGCAGCCAGGCGCGCGACAGCGAACGCGAATGGCCCGGCCCC
>CAZOVQ010000152.1:0-4560 GCA_964583195.1 uncultured Thiobacillus sp. | reverse complement strand
CCACGCTGACGCGGATGGACGAGGATTCGCCGGCTTCCTTGTCGGTGGCGCGTCGCCCATAGTTCCTGTTTTCGCCGGCGGGAACGGCGGCCGCTGCGGCCGGCTCGGCCGGCATGGGCGCGGCCACGGCTTCCGGCTGCGATACGCGCGCGGCCGCCGCGCACGGCGTTTCGGCTTCGGCGGGCCGCGGGGCGGTCGGGCCGGCTGAGGTGATGACGAGATCGTCGGGGTCGAGCACGAAGGCGCAGATTGCGACAATGGTGTCCTGCGTTTCGGTGGTGACGAGACAGAAGGCCGTGCGTCCGTCCGCCAGGCTTTCGCGCGAGAGCGTACCCATCAGGCCAAGTTCGGCGGCCAGCGCATCGACATCCTTCGCGGCGGCCGCAGGCAGTTCGATGCGCAGATGAAAATTGCCTTCCGCGTCGGCCATGGGGCGGTGCGGTTCGGCAGGTTCCGGCGCAACGTCGGGCACCGTCGCGACGGCGGGCGCGGCCTCGCCCTGCGACAGGGCATGCAGGCGCTGACTCACGCCCAGCACCGCCGCGTGATCGACCGCCGTCCCGTGGCGATGCCCGTCCATCAGCATGGACAGCACATCCTTGGAGGTGAGGAAGGCATCGACGTGTTCGCCGGTGAGCGTCATCTCGCCCTTGCGAATGCGGTCGAGCAGGGATTCGAGCACGTGCGTGACTTCGGTGATGTCGGTAAAACCAAACGTCGCCGCACCGCCCTTGATGGAGTGCGCGGCGCGGAAAATGGCGTTGAGTTCCTCGCCTTCCGGTGCGGCCACGTCGATGTTCAGCAGCAGTTTTTCCATTTCGGCGAGCAGCTCGTCGGCTTCGTCGAAAAACACCTGGTAGAACTGGCTCATGTCGATCGTCATGTTCGTGCTCCGTGAATTTTGTTGTTGTGCGCCCGGGTCAACCAATCAGTTTCCCGACCACCTCGGTCAGCCGCGCGGGATCGAAAGGCTTGGCCAGCCAGCCGTTCGCGCCCGCCGCCTTGCCCTGTGCCTTGATCGCGTCATCCGACTCCGTCGTCAATATCAGTATCGGCACGGTTTTGTAATTCTTCATCCTGCGCAGCGCGCGAGTCAGACCGAGTCCGTCCAGACCCGGCATGTTCTGGTCCGTGAGTACCAGATCGACCGCCTGCGCCTGCGCCTTTGCCAGACCGTCCCGACCATCGGTCGCCTCGATCACGCCGTAGCCCGCCTCCTTCAGCGCGAAGGCGAGCATCTGCCGCAGCGCGCCCGAGTCGTCCACCGCAAGGATGGTTTTGCCTGTTGTCATGTCTGTTTTTTCGGTCAGGGGTCAGGGGTCAGAAGTAGGTCGGCAATACCTTGCCGACGCAACGGTCGGTGGTGCGCGATGACGTCGGCAAAGTATTGCCGACCTACGTCTTTGTGCTTCACCGCCTGTCCTGCCGGCGATGGTGGGAGCCAAGGCAACGCTGTGCGTCGGTTCACGTTAACCCCTGACACACACGGATCAGAGGAAGTTGAACAGCGAGAGCGAAGCCGTGCGCGAGAACGACTGCTGGGCGGCTTCCAGCGTGAACTGCTGGCGCGAGAGCACGGTAAGCGCCTGGGCGAAATCGACATCCTGGATTTCGGAGAGGGCGCCGCTCAGCTGGACGTTGCGTGCGCTGCCCGCGTTGTCGAGTGCGTCGAGTTCCTGCAGGCGCGTCCCTTGCGATGCGCGCACGGTGAGCACGTTGTTCAGGGCCTTGTCGATTTCGCCGATGCCGGCCGCCAGCCCAGCGTCGAGCGCCGCTCGGTCGGCGGGGGTTGCCACCGGGGTCTGCAGCAGGGCGATGGCGTCCTTGATCGCCTGAAAAACGTCCTGCCCGCCCCCCTGGAAAACGCTGACGCCGGGGTTGCCCTGGGCGATCCTGCGACTGGCATCGACCTGGACGAGCTGCTGGCCGGCGTCGCCCTGGTAGGTGGCGCCAGCGGCAGTTTCGACGAAAGGCACGGTCGCGGTCTGGAATCCCGCGAAGATGAAGTTGCCCTGGGCGTCACGCGTGTTGGCGAGCCCCAGTATCGCTTCGAAGCGGCTGCCAAGCTCGGTGGCGACGAAGCCGCGCCGGGTGTCGTCGAAGACGGGATTGCCGGCACCGACGAGCGCGTCGCGCACGCTTTGCAGAACCTCGGTCACGCCGCCGAGCGTGCTTTCCGCCTGCACCAGCGCGTTTCTCACCTGCACGCGGTTGGCCGTGTACTGGGTGTTGATCGAAAGACTCTGTGTGACCTGCAGCGCGCGTGCGGCGGCGACGGGATCGTCCGACGGCGTGAGCAGTTTGCGCCCGCTGGCGATCTGCTGCTGGGTCTTCGCCAGCGCGGTTTGCAGATCGCCCATGCGCGCGGCGCCGGTGTCGAAGAATTGCAGGGTGCTGATACGCATGGCGGTTACTCCTTATCGTCCGAGCGAGACAAGCAGATCGAACAGTTCCTGGGCGATCTGCATCATCCGAGCGGCGGCCTGGTAAGCCTGCTGGTAACGCAGAAGATTGGTCGCCTCCTCGTCGAGATTGACGCCCGACTCGGCCTGCACCGCACCGGTCGCCTGTTCCAGCAGACGGCCGGCGGCGGCGCCGGTGACTTCGAGCTCGCGGGTCTTGTTGCCGATTTTTCCGACCAGCTGCCCGTAGGCGTCGAGATAGGTGGCACGGCCGTTCTCCAGCGTGCCCGCGGTTTGCAGCGCGGCGAGCGCCAGCACGTTGGTGTTGTCGCCGACCGCGCCCGCCGCGCCGGCGGCGGCGATGGCGGCGGGATCGCTGATCCCGACCGTGAAATCCGCCGCGCCCCGGGCGGTGGGGCGGATGAGGAAGTTGTCGCCCGCCGCCGCGGCGCCGGTGAGGTCGAGCGTTAAGCCGTCGATGCTCTGCGGCAAGCTGGCGAAGGTCGTGGTGCTGTCGTCGGACAGGCGGGTGAGCGTATAGGTGCTGCCGTCGAAGGCCAGGTGATAGTCGCTGCCGGTCAGCGCGCCGGAATTGGCGATGCTGGCGGAAACGACCGCGCTGCCGGTGTTGGCGGTGCTGGGGCCGACGGTCGGCACGCCCGCGCCGAAAAAGGCGCCACCCGCGGCGCCGGCGAGGTCGAAGCCCGCCTGATGCTGGGTGTTGAAGGTGTCGGCGAGAACGATGGCGATGCGCCCCAGGGCGTTTCTCGCGTCGGCAAGCGATTCGGCACGGAACCGGAGCAGTCCGCCCAACTGGCCGCCGGAGAAGCTTTCTTCGCCAATCGGAACGATGCTGCCGTCGGAGGCCCGGAAGGCAACTTCGATTTTCTGCGGATCGGTCGGCGAGGCGGCAGCGATGAGCGGCGATGTCTTGACGCCAACCACCAGCGGCTGGCCGTTGCCGACGAAGACGTTATAGTCGCCGTCGCCCTGCTTGACGACGGTCGCCTTGATTTCCTTGTTCAGTTCCAGCACGAGCTGGTCGCGCTGGTCGAGCAGGTCGTTCGGCGGCTGGCCGGTGGCGCGCTGAGCGCGGCCGATGGCATCGTTCAGCGCGGCGATTTCGCCCGCATAGGTGTTGATCGCCGATACGCTGGTGCCGACCCGGGTATTGATGCCGCGTTCGATTTCGGCCAGCCGGGTATCCAGTCCGCGCACGCGCGCCGCCAGCGATTCGGCCGTGGACAGCACGCTCTGGCGCGCAGGCAGCGAGGCCGGGTTGCTCGACAGGGTCTGCACGGCACTGAAGAATTCCTGCAGCGCGGGCGAGACGCCGGCATCGGGGTCTGCCAGCAGATCGTTGATCTGCCGGATCTGGGTGGCGTAGCTGTCGAGGGCGCTCTTGTTGGACTGCGCGCTTTGCACCTGGCTGGCGAGGGATTCGCTGAACACCCGGCGCACCGAGGAAATCTCGGTGCCCTGCCCGAGAAATCCGAAGCCGAAATTCTGCGCCAGCGCGGTGCCCTGCACCACCACCTGACGGTTGAAGCCGGGCGTGGCGGCGTTGGCGATGTTGTGCCCGGTCGTGTTGATCCCCACCTGGGCGGCGTTCAGGGCGCTCTGGCCGATGCTGAGGATGTTGGTAGCCATGATGTCGGGGTCGGTTGGGCCGCGGTTTTTCCTGCTTCACCGGACGAATCGGCAGCAGCTGCGATTACTTGAGCGCCGCGGGCGGGCGTCGCCGATGTTTTCCCGGCGCCGGCAGCCTGCCTGCCTCATGCGCGCTCGACCAGCCCGATCGTCCCGGCGAGCTTGCGCGCATAGTCCGGGTCGGTGGCGTAGCCGGCACGTTGCAGCCCCGCAGCGAACCCCGTGGCGTCCTTCGACGCAAGCGCCTCACGGTAGCGCGCGCTGCCGCGCAGCAGGCCGGCGTAATCGCGGAAGGCGTCGGCGTGGGAGTCGTAGGCGCGGAAGGTGTCGACCTGCTTCATCGGCCGACCGTCGACGTATTCGGTCGTGACGACGTCGACGGTGCGGCCTTTCCAGCCGGCGCCGGCCTTGATGCCGAAGAGGTTGTGGCTGTCGGCGCCATCGGCACCGCGGATCGCTGCACGCCCCCAGCCAGTTTCCAGCGCCGCCTGCCCAAGCATGAAGCGGG
>CAZOVQ010000151.1:0-4578 GCA_964583195.1 uncultured Thiobacillus sp. | reverse complement strand
CCGCACGCAAATAGAGCGTATCGCCCTCTTCATACACGCGGGCGCTGTATTCGATGTCTGCATCGCGTTCGGCCGCTTCGGCGTCGATGTGAAACCGCTTGGTCAACGCACTAATTTCCTCTGGGCCGGGTGCCACGGCGTCGATCCAGTGCGCGACGCCGGGCGCGATCTGGTCGAGCGATTCGGGATGTGGGCCAGTGGTGCCGAGCTGATAAATGTGCATCAAGTGAGTCCTCTCGGGGAAAGGGGTGTGTTAGAAGAAACGCTCGCTCACCCAAACCAGCCCCAGGGTCCAGACGCGCTCGCTATCGTCCGGGCGCACGCCGTAGGAGAAGTCCAACTGTAGACGGGGAGCGGGCCCCTCCCACTTGGCTCCGACCTGAACGTAGTTCGGTTCACCGAACACCTCTGCGAAGACACTGAGTTGGGGAGCGACCCGAGTTTCGATTGCGCCGGCCCAACTGAGTTCACTGTCGCTGGCCTCGCGGATCCAGCCTGCGTTGAGGTGAACGTGCATACGTTCGTCGAAAAACGCCCGGCTGAGCGGGATGTAGGCGAACAGTTGCCGAGAATCACTTCCTGTCTGGCGGTGGCGCTGCGTTCCCGCTGCAAGGCCGACGTTCCAGCCCGTGTCGGCTTCGACGAACAGCGTCTTGACCTGGGCGACTTGAGTGCGCTGGCCCGTCGTGCCGTACGCGCCGCCCAGCGTCAACTCGAAACGCCCGGCCAGCGTGCAGGCGGGCAGCAACCAGGCGGCGTCTTCAGTCGAGTCGTGCTGGAACCAGGTTTCGACCTGGCACGCGCCCGGGGGCACCACAGCCGCGTCGTCGGTCACGAGAGGTCGACCGGCCCAAGCCGGGCTGGCTGCCCATGCGCATACAAAAACCGAGGTAAACAGGCGAAATGGCATACGAGTATCCGCAAGCAAAATGTACTGTTGTGGCGGAATACTGTGAACCCGGTGTGACGCCCGCATCACTCCGGCGGCAGCATGTCCGGCGAGCCGAAGCCGCGTTTCACCGGCGCGTCGGACAGCAGGCCCTTGAAGCTCTTCCTGACCGTGCCCATCATTTCGGGCATTTCGATGTCCATGATCTGATCCATGATCCAGGTCTTGTCGTCGTCGCCCATTTCCTCGCGGATCTGCAGCCCGAGGAAACGCAGCGCCGGGAAGCTCGCCTTCTCGTCGTCGGGGAATTCGAATTCCGCGTAGTCGTTGAACCGGCGGTTGAGGAAGTCGATGAACTCGGCCTTGAAGTTGCGACTGGGGTCGGGGCCGACCACGCTGATGATGTTCTCTTCCATCACCTCGCCCAGCCGCGTGCTGATCGCCTGCAACACGGCGACGCGGCGTTCGGGCGCGAGCGTGGCGTAGGCCATGCGGTCGCAGTAGTGCACCAGGAAGGCGACGAACTCGGCGATGAGCTTGAAGCCGCGCGCCGGCGTGATGATGTCGTAGTTCTCGCGCCCGAGGTTGTCGACTGCCTTGTCGGCGACGCGCCAGGTCGTCGAGGCGACGGCGGTGGCGATTTCCTCGGGGCTGCGTTCACCGTCCTTCTTGAACCAGACGGTGCGGACTCTGACGGGCTTGACCATGGTCTATTCTCCTGTGGCAACGGGTCGCGCGGGATCGGTGATCCACTGGCTCCAGGAACCGGGATAGAGGCGCGAGCCGGGCAGGCCGGCGATTTCCATCGCGAGCACGTTGTGGCAGGCGGTGACGCCGGAACCGCACATGTGGATGACCTGCCAGGTGGGCTTGCCTTTCAGCAGGGCCTGGTAGTTCTCGCGCAGGGCCTCGGGCGGCAGGAAGGTGCCGTCCACATCCAGATTGTCCTCGAACTGCAGATTGAACGCGCCGGGCACGTGACCGGCGACCGGGTCGGCGGGCTCGTATTCGCCGGTGAAACGCCGGTCGGACCGGGCGTCGAGGATGATCGCATCGCCGGTCTGCGAGGCGCGCAGCACATCCTCGGCGTTGGCGATCTGTGAGGTTTCGGGCAGGCAGGCGCAGGCGGCCTTGTGCGGTTCGGGCACGTCCGCCGTCACGGGACGCTTCTCGCGCATCCACTTCGGATAGCCGCCGTCGAGCAGGGCCACGCCGGGGTGGCCGAGCCAGCGCAGCATCCACCACATGCGGCAGGCGATCGAACCGTAACTGTCGTCGTACACCACGACCTGCTTGTTGACGCCCACGCCCCAGGCGCAGAGTTTCTCGGTAAGTGCGCGCGGATCGGGCAGCGGGTGTCGGCCGGTGGTCTTGCCCATGGGGGCCGACAGATCGTTGTCCAGATTCACGTAACGGGCGCCCGGGATGTGCGCCTTGTCGTAGGCCTGGCGCCCGGATTCGGGATCGGTGATGGTGAAGCGGCAATCGAACACGACCCAGTTCGGATCGTCGAGATGTGCGGCCAGGTCTTCGGTGGTGACAAGGGTGTTGGAGAACATGCGGGTCGTCGATTGGGTAATTCAGGCAAAAACGGGCAGCGGTGTCCGCTGCCCGTTTCCGTGTTGCGTCAAGCGCGGAATCAGTAGCCGCCCTTGCCGTACGGCTTGGTCAGACCCGCAATCCGGCAGCCCTGGCGGGCGGGCTGGTTGGGGAAGAGGTCGTACAGCTTTTTCTTCCAGTCGTGGCCGGGGTGCTCTTCGTCGAGCATGAGGACCATGTTGCGGAAGTTGGGGGTGTGGCCGTCTTCCTTGTAGCGCTCGCGCAGCCAGTTGATGACCAGCCAGTGGTCGTCGGTCAGCGTGATCTTTTCGTTGGCGGCGATCACCGGGGGGACGTCGTCGCTGAAGTTGGCTTCCAGCAGGAAGTCCTCTTCGCCGGTTTCGAGCTCTTCGCCATTCACAACATAAGACATGATTTACTCCTTTCGGGTTGCGGTTGATTAAAGGATCGCCGGCACCACCGGCGCGATGGATTTGTGCGGGATGAAAATCCCGCAGCCCAGCAGGCGATTGCGCCCCATGCCCTCGTCCTGCAGCTGCAGGGATTTGTGGGGCGGTACGTCGTGCAGCATCAGGCTGTAGCCGGTCAACGGGCCGGCGGCGCTTTGCAGGGTTTGCTGTTTGCCGCAGATGAAACCGCAGCGCAACTGAAAGCGACCGTCCAGCTCGCGCATCACGTCCTGCACGAATTGTTCTTCAGTGCTGCTGCCGGTGTCAACGAAGTGTGCGTAGATATTGGCGAAGGGGCTGAACTCGCGCGTCTTGAATCCGCCGATCTGCAGCGGATGGCCGGCGAGGTCGAGCGTTTGTCCGGAGAGTCCCTGCATGTCGTCCACGCGCGACTTGGGCACGCGCATGTACAGCTTGGTGCGGCGGTTGATGTTGAGCGAGGCATCGCCGCTGTTCGTCTCCGCGCCTTTCAGGTGCTGGATGCCGCTGCCGCCGTCTTCGCCCAGCCAAGGGAGTATGGCCCGGATCGCGTCGCTCAGGAGCTGCGCGTTTTCCGCCGGGATCGTGCTGCCGACCAGGTCGAACTGCAGGTCGATCATGCGGGCGGTGTATTCCTCCGCTTTGTTTTCTGGCCAGCTCCAGCTCACTGCGCGTCCCCGGCGTGCGCCTTGGCCCAGTTCGCCATCAGTGTGGCCCATTTTTCCGCGCTGACCGGATCCACGTCGAATATGGTGAAACGCTTGTTTTCACGGATGCGCACGCGCAGGAAGGGTACGCCTCCCGACTCGTGGGTCAGGTGTTGGAATTCGATTTCCTGTCCGCCGAAGGGCAGACGCATTTTTTCGAGTGGAGTGATCTCGGGCATGTGCAATCCGTGTGACAAAGTAATTTGTATTGCCCGCCGCGATGCAGCGCGGGTATCGGCCGAGCCGGATGGCAATGGGGACGAAGCGCCGCATTTCAACCCTCCGCCTCGCAAGGGCTTGCGCCGGCAACAATATTTTAATACTCTTATGGATTCCTGTGGTCTGCGGCAAATGTCTCATTGTTTTGGCTCGGCAGGCATTCCCGAGTTGGGGAAAATGGCCCAACCCATTCGGGTAGGCGGTCACCTACCCGAATGGGTTAGTTGATCTACCCATGAGAATGATGGTGGCGGGCGGGACAACCCAATACGATTGAGGGATACCGTTAAGCTGTCTGCTGAACGGGCATTTCGAAATGTTCTAGGAGAGAAGAAAATGGCAAAGCAAATGATTGATACGCCCAATCTGGACGAGCTCGAGAAAGGCCCGTGGCCCAGCTTCGTGACCGGTCTCAAGCGTCTGGCCAAAGACAACGACATGATGGTCGACCTGATGGGTCAGCTGGAAACGTCGTACAAGACCAAGTTCGGCTACTGGAAGGGCGGTACGGTAGGCGTGTTCGGCTACGGCGGCGGCGTCATCCCCCGTTTCACCGAACTGAAGGACGAGAACGGCAACCCCCAGTTCCCCGAAGCCGCTGAATTCCACACCCTGCGTGTCCAGCCGCCCGCCGGCATGCATTACACCTCCGACCTGCTGCGCAAGATGTGTGACGTCTGGTCGGCCACCGGTGGTTCGGGCCTGATTGCCTTCCACGGCCAGTCCGGCGACATCATGTTCCAGGGCATCAAGACCGCTGACGTGCAGCGCGCCT
>CAZOVQ010000150.1:0-4594 GCA_964583195.1 uncultured Thiobacillus sp. | reverse complement strand
GGCGTGCCTGCGCGGGCTGTACGCATTTTTTTCGATGGAGCGAAACCATGTTACGTCCCGCATTGCTGGCGGCCGCGCTCGCGGCCGCGTGTCCGGCGCACGCCGACGCCGGGCTCGACGCCCTGCGCGCCGAGCTGAAGGAAATGAAAACCGACTACGAAACCCGCATCCGCGCGCTGGAAGCGCGTCTGCGCGAGGCCGAAACCCGCACCGCCCAGGCAACCGCCGCCGCGCCGCCGGTCGCAGCCGCCCGCCCCGAGCCCGTCGGGCGCACCGGGTTCAACCCGGATGTCTCGCTCATCCTGCAGGGCCGCTATGCCAATCTGGAGGATGACGGCGCCAACCGCACACCCACCGGATTTCTGCCGTCGGGGGCCGAAGGGGCGTCGCGCGGTTTTTCGCTGGACGAGAGCGAACTGGTTCTGTCCGCCAGCGTCGATCCCTGGTTCCGCGGCTATTTCGATATCGTCTACGCGGACGAGGAATTCGACGTCGAGGAAGCCTGGTTCCAGACCACGGCGCTGGGGCGGGGCATGTCGGTGAAGGGCGGGCGCTTCCGCTCCGGTATCGGCTACCAGAACGAATTCCACCCGCACGCCTGGGATTTCGCCACCAACAATCTCGCTTACGAGGTTCTCTTCGGCGAGGGGTATGCACAGGACGGCGTGCAGTTCAAATGGCTGGCGCCGACCGACACCTTTCTCGAATTCGGCGCGGAAATCGGCAATGGCAATGCCTTCCCGGCGACCCGCGGCGACGACAACGGCTTTTCCAGCGTCGCGCTGTTCGCCCATGTGGGCGACGATTTCGACGCTTCGAATAGCTGGCGCGCCGGGCTGTCGTGGCTGCGTGCCCGGCCGCGCGGCCGGACCTTCGAGGGCTTCGACGCGAACGGTGTCGGCGTGACTGGCGATTTCTCCGGCACGAGCCGCACCTGGCTTGCCGATTTCGTCTGGAAATGGGCGCCCGACGGCAATCCCACTCAGCGCAATTTCAAGTTCGCAACCGAGGCGTTCTACCGCGAGGAAGCCGGCGCGCTTGCCTGCGCCGACGCCGATGCGGCCGATCCCGGCCTCTGCACCGGCGGGCTCGCGCGCCGTTTCGATGCCGATCAGTCGGGCTTTTACGCGCAGGGCGTCTACCAGTTCATGCCGCACTGGCGCGCGGGCTACCGCTACGACCGGCTGTTTCGCGGCGACGTCGATTTCGGGGGCGGCGACGCCGGCACGGTGCTGGGTTCGCTCGCCGATTACGACCCGAAACGGCACAGCCTGATGCTCGACTACACTCCGTCCGAATTCAGCCGCATCCGCCTGCAATACACACTCGACCAGGCGCGCCGCGGCAGCGACGAGAACCAGGTCTTCGTGCAATACATCATGAGTCTGGGCAGCCACGGCGCCCACAAATTCTGAGGCGCCTCATCATGACGATCCAACCATTCTTCCCCCGCCTGCTGTTCGTGTTGGCCGCGCTCTTGCTGGCCGGCCCTGCCCGTGCCGAGTTCAAGGTCTTTGCCTGCGAGCCCGAATGGGGCGCGCTGGCGCGCGAAATCGGCGGCGACCGGGTCAGCGTCTACGTCGCCACCACGGCGATGCAGGATCCGCATCGCGTCGAGGCGCGGCCTTCGCTCATCGCCCGGGCGCGCAACGCGAAGCTCCTGGTGTGCACCGGCGCCGAACTGGAAATCGGCTGGCTGCCGGTGATCCTTGCCGAATCTGGCAACGCCGGCATCCAGCCGGGGCAGCCAGGACACTTTCTCGCCGCCGATTACGTGACGCTGCTGGAAAAACCCGCTGTCCTCGACCGCGCGGCAGGCGACGTACACGCCGCCGGCAACCCGCACATCCAGACCGACCCGCGCAACTTCGCACGCATTGGCGGGGCACTGGCCGAGCGCATGGCTGCGCTCGATCCCGCTGGCGCCGCGGACTATCGTGCGCGCTGGGCCGATTTTTCGGCTCGCTGGCAGGCGGCCATCGAGCGCTGGGAAAAGCAGGCGGCGCCGCTCAGGGGCGTGCCCATCGTCGTCCAGCACCGCGCCTTCCCCTATCTGGAAAACTGGCTGGGGCTGAAACAGGTCGCGGTGCTCGAACCCAAACCCGGCGTCGAGCCCGGCCTTGCCCATCTGGCGGCGCTCCAGACGCAGCTCGCCGACCGACCGGCCCGGATGGTCGTGCGTGCCGCGTACCAGCCGGCCCGCCCCAGTGCGTGGTTTGCCGCCCGGAGCGGAGCGAAGGAGGTCGTGCTGCCTTTCACCGTGGGGGGCGACGCCGCCAGTGGCGATCTGTTTGGCCTTTTCGATTCGACAATTTCCCACCTGCTGAACGCGCTCAGATGAACGCCGCCGCATTCGACCCGGCTCTGCTCGGGCTGCCGTTTCTCGCCGGCCTCGTCGTACTCGCCACGCACGTTCCACTTGGCAAGCGGGTGCTTGCGCGCGGCATCGTCTTTCTCGATCTGGCCATCGCGCAGTTTGCCGGCCTTGGCGTTATCGCCGCGCATGCTCTGGAGCTGGCGCCAGTCTGGGCGGTACAGGCGACCGCCTTCTCCGCCGCCCTGGCAGGGGCCGCGCTGCTCGCCTGGAGCGACCGCCGCTGGCCGGCCCGGCAGGAAGCCCTGATCGGATCGAGTTTCGTCGTCGTCGCCAGCCTGGCCGCGCTGCTGGTGGCGCATGATCCGCATGGGGGCGAGGCGCTGCGCGATCTGCTGATCGGACAAATCCTCTGGGTCGGGCCGGCGCAGTTGGCCGCCAGCATCGGGCTTTACGCCCTCGTTGCCCTGCTGTGGCGCCCATTGGCGAAACGGGAAGCCGGGTTTTATGCGATCTTCGCACTGGCGATCACCGCTTCAGTGCAGCTGGTCGGCGTGTATCTGGTCTTCGCCAGCCTGATCCTGCCCGCGCTCGCCGCATCGGGGCTCGTACGCGGCGGTACGGCACTCGCATTCATCACCGGCGCTGCGGGCTATGGCATCGGTCTGGCCCTGTCCGCGTACACTGACTGGCCGACCGGGCCGCTCGTCGTCGTCAGCCTCGCCGTCTGCGCGCTCGCCGCCGGGCTTGCCGCGCGGCTTGCCGCCCGAAAGGCGCAGCGCTAGTATCGGGACTGGATTTTTCCGCCCAACTGCCGTATTCCCTGTCGTGGCCCTCCCATTTTTCCGAAAAAGCAAGGACAAACCCCCGGCGGCGGCGCGCACGACGGAGAAACCGGTTGCGCCCGAAACCCAGTTGTTCCGGACCACGCTCGGCAGCACCAGCCCCTCCGCCGGCATCGTCGTCGAGGAAACGAGCGGCGCGCCGCAGTCGCCGCTCGACGAAGCCGCCATTCTCTACGCCAGCGGCCAGTTGGACACAGCGGAACGCCAGTTGAAAGAAATCCTTGGCAACGCCGACCCGCGCGCCTGGCACATGCTGTTCGACCTGTTCGCGATTCGCGGCAGGGAAAAGGAATTCGAACAACTGGCCCTGGATTACGCCCTGCGCTTCGAAACTTCGCCGCCGCTCTGGGTGCCCGCCGGCAGCCCCGCAACGGCCGGCGGGCAGGCACCTGCCGCGCATTTCGACCTGCCCGGCCTGCTCGACCGGAAGGCCGTGGCCGCGCTTGCCGAAGCGATCGCCGGCGCGGACAGGAAAGCCGTCCTGCGCATCGATTTTTCCCGTATCGAAATGGTGGACGAAGCCGGCGCGGCGGAATGCGCGAGAGCGCTCGCCGCGGCGCGCAAAACCCGTCGCAAGCTCCAGATCGGCGGAGTCGAGCGCATCATCGCCCTGTTGCAGGACCTCAACCGTGCCACCCACAGCCGACCGGTGCACTGGCTGCTGTTGCTGGAGCTATACCAGACGCTCGGCCAGCAGCAAGCGTTCGAAGACCTGGCGGTGGACTACGCCGTGCGCTTCGAGGTGTCGCCGCCTTCGTGGAGCGAGGTGCAGGCCGCCGAAGTCGTGAAGAACGCACCGGCCGAGCCGGGCGACGACGCCTTGCGCCTGTCGGGCGAAATCACCCCCGCCAACGACGCGGCCCTGCAGCAGATTTGCAGCCAGGCCGCGGGCCTTGCCACGGTGACGGTCGACCTGTCGCAGGTCACGCGCGTCGATTACGGCAGCGTCAGCCAGTTCATCAGCGTGCTCATGCAATGCCTGGGCAGCGGCAAGTCCATCGTTCTGCGTGGGCATAACGCGCTCATCCACGAACTTTTCCGCGTCATGGGCATCGACCAGCTGGCGCAGCTCCAGCCCCGTCATCCCGTCTGATCGGCCATCGGCCGATGGCCGGCCTCATTTATAATTGCGCGATGGAACAATATCGCGGCACCACCATACTTTCCGTGCGCCGGGGCAGCGCCGTCGCGCTTGGCGGCGACGGTCAGGTCACCCTCGGCAACATCGTCATCAAGGCCACCGCGAAGAAGGTGCGGCGGCTCTATCAGGAGCGCGTGCTGGCGGGCTTTGCCGGCGGCACCGCCGACGCCTTCACCCTGTTCGAGCGCTTCGAGGCCAAGCTGGAAAAACACCAGGGGCATCTCTTGCGCAGCGCGGTCGAACTCGCCAAGGACTGGCGCACCGACCGCATGTTGCGCCGGCTCGAAGCCATGC
>CAZOVQ010000149.1:0-4696 GCA_964583195.1 uncultured Thiobacillus sp. | reverse complement strand
ATCAGGAGGTGCTCCCCGCCTGTGCCGTGACGGGCCGTGGACTCTTGAACCTGGGTTCAAGATGGCTGCGATCGAGAGTGCTTCGGGCGCATGAGACGTGTCACGCGCACACCCGCACCGGGATGGACCGCTGCCTTGCACGTATGCATTGGTTCAGAGAAATTACAGCCAGCCTCGAACACCGCAGGGAGCGGATAAGAGTTTAGAAGAGTTTGTCCTGATCTTCCAGAACCGAATCGAGCAGCGTGTTGCAGTGCGCCACGCGCGCGCGCGCTGCCGCCAGCGTTTCATGACTGCTTTGTGTCAGAAGCTCGTGCGCCATGTTGAGTCCGGTCATGATGGCGATGCGCTCAGCGCCGATCACCTTGCCCTGATCGCGAATCTCGCGCATTTTTTCGTCCAGATAATCCGCCGCCGCGATCAGCGCCGATTCCTCCTCGCGCTTGCACGCCACCTTGTAGGCACGGCCCAGAATGTGGATTTCGATCGAACGCGGCGTGGCCATCAGGCATCCTCCGGCAGGGCGTCGAGCAGGGATGCGAGGCGGATCTTCGCAGCTTCGAGTCGTGCCGCCAACTGCCTGTTGTCCTGTTGCGTGCCCAGCAACTGCTGGCGCAACGCAAGGTTTTCCCGGCGCAGGCTGTGGCACAGCTCGGCCACCTGGCGGATTCCGGTTTCGAGCGTATCGAGTTCGTCGTGCATGGCGAAAGACTATAGCACCCGCAAGGGGTACGCCGGTAGGTGCCCGCTGCTGCGCAGCTACGCCAAGACGGTGTGCGCAGACGCGCGGAATGCGGGTCGATTATGGCTATAATGCTCGCACTTCAGGTGCCGACGCGGCTTTCGTCGCCGAGGATAAACGGGAAACAGGTGCGCGGCGAGCGCCGCAAGACCTGTGCTGCCCCCGCAACGGTAAGCGCTAAACGACGCATCATGGACGCCACTGGGTTTCTGCCCGGGAAGGCGATGCGTTTCAGGCGCGAGCCCGGATACCGGCCTGAGCCCTGCGTGCCTGCGCGCAGCGGATCGTGCAATGCGCCCGCGGGGAACCGGGCGCCCAACCGGAAATCATCATGCGTCAAATCTCTTTTGCGCTTGCGCTCGCCGCAGGCTTCGCTGCGCCCGTACGCGCGGAATCCTTGCCCGAATTCACGGGTGATCCGGTCGTTGTCACGCCGACGCGGACCGAACAAGGGCTCGACCAGACCCTGGCGCCGGTCGATGTCATCGGCCGTGAGGAAATCGAACGCCTGCAGGCCAACGACCTGGTCGAACTGCTGGCGGGGCAGGCTGGCATCACCCTCGCCAATTCTGGCGGCGCCGGCAAGCAGACCTCGATTTTCATGCGCGGCAGTAATTCCAACCATGTCCTGGTTCTCATCGACGGCGTCAAGATCGGCTCGATGACAACCGGCCAGGCGGCGATCCAGGACCTTCCCATCGACCGCATCGAGCGCATCGAAATCCTGCGCGGGCCACGCTCCAGCCTCTATGGCTCGGAAGCGATCGGCGGCGTGATCCAGATTTTCACCCGCAAGGGCGGCGGCGGGACGCGCGCGGCGGCGAGCGCGACCTACGGTTCGCACGACACCGTCAGACTGGATGCGAATCTGGCCGGCGGCGGCGCGCGTGCGTGGTTCGACATCGGCCTGGGGTATACCGATACCAACGGCATCAACGCCTGCCGCGGCGCAGCCGCCGGCTGCTTTGCGGACGAGCCGGACCGTGATGGTTACGAAAACCGCAGTCTGAACCTGCGTGCTGGCTACCGTTTTGCTCCCGGTACCGCGCTCGATTTAAGCTATCTGCGCGCCGAAGGCGAAACCGAATTCGACGGCGGCATTTTTTCCGGAAATTTCAGCAATACCGTGCAGCAGGTTGCGGGGGCCGCCTTCCGCTGGCAGGTGGCGTCGTGGGCGACGCTGCGCGCCAGCGTCGGGCGCAGCCTGGACAAGAGCGACAATCTTTTCAATGGCGTCTTCGTCAGCAATTTAGACACCCGCCGGGACAGTTTCTCGCTGCAGCAGGATTTCGCCGTGGCCGACGGTCAGCTCCTCACTCTGGGCGCAGATCGGCAGAACGACCGCCTCGACACCAGCCTGGCTTTCGCGGTGACGCGCCGCCACGTAACCGGTTTCTATGCCCAGTATCAGGGCACCTACGCGGGCCACGCAGTTCAGGCGGCGCTGCGCAACGACGACAACAGCCAGTTCGGCAACCACGTCACCGGCAACGCCGCCTGGGGCTACACGCTTGCCGGCGGCACGAGGCTGGGGTTGGCTTACGGCACCGCCTTCAGCGCGCCCACCTTCAACCAGCTCTACTTCCCCGGCTTCGAGCAACCCGACCTCGAACCTGAAAAGAGCCGCACGCTTGAGGCCAGTCTGGGCGGCGGATTGCCGGCCGGCCGCTGGCAGATCACCGGGTTCCGCAATCGCATCCGCCAGTTGATTACCGGTTTTCCCCTGGAAAATATCGGCAAGGCGGAGATTGCCGGCGTCGAACTCACCGCCGACACTCGTTTCGGCGGCTGGACGCTGGCGACCAGCGCGACGTTACAAGATCCGGAGACCCGCTCCGGGGCGAACCGGGGCAAGACCCTGCAACGCCGTGCGCGTGAGAGCCTGCGCATCGACCTGGACCGGCGCCTGTCGCCTGACTGGCAACTGGGCGCCACCTTGCGCGCCGAGGGCAAACGCTACGACGACGCGGCGAATGCCGTCCGTCTGCACGGTTACGCGCTCGTCGATCTGCGGGCCGAATACCGGCTGCGTCCGGACTGGTTCGTCGCGGCGCGGGTTGAAAACCTGTTCGACCGCGATTACGAAACCGTCCATTTTTTCAATCAGCCCGAACGCACCGCGTTCGTGACCCTGCGCTACCGGCCGCGCTGATGTGAGAACATCCGCGCATGCATGGCGATTCGCATGTCTCGTTCCCGCGCCGTGCCGCCGGCCTGCTGCTGGCGGGGCTGGCGCTGGGCGGCTGCGCGCCGGCCGCGTCGCCGCGCATCGAACACTACCGGGCGGGGGCCGGCGAGGCGGACGCGCTGCATATCTTCGCCGCCGGACACGAACCGTCGCGCCCCGCCATCCTGTTTTTTCATGGCGGCGCCTGGCAGCGCGGCTCGCCCTCGCAGTTTTTCCCGCAGTGCCGGGTGCTGGCCAGGCTCGGTTACGTCTGCATCAGCGCCGGCTATCGCGTCGCCGAACGCGACGGCACCCGTCCCGAGGCGGCAGTCGACGATGCGCGCGCGGCCTGGCATTACCTGCGTGCGCATGCCGCGCGGCTGGGGATCGACAGCCGGCGCATTGCATTGGGAGGCGGCTCCGCCGGCGGCCATCTTGCGGCGCTGCTCGCCACCGGGCAGCCTGGATGTGCGGCGCCGGTCGACGCAGCGGCGCTGATCCTGTTCAACCCCATGCTCGACCTGTCGCCCGGACGTCCCGATCATGGCTACGTCGCACACGACTGGCGGAATCTATCGCCCCTGCATCAGTTGAGCACGGCGCTGCCGCCTGCGCTGATTCTGTTGGGCGACAGCGACCCCGAACTGTCCGAAGCGTCCGCCGCAGCCTTCTGCGCCCGGGCGCGAGCGCTGGGGACGGATTGCCGGCTGGACGTGGCGCCTGGCCAGGGTCACGGTTTCTTCAATCCGGAAATATCGCGCTGGCATTTTGCCCGTACCCTGTTCGCCGTGCATCGTTTTATGCAAACGCACTCGCGCGCGCCTTGAGCGGCGGCGCCGCAAGTTTCAGGCGTCCGCTTTCCCGGCCGTGCGGGCGGCCATGCGCTCGAAATCCGCCAGCGACAGGGCTTCGGCACGCAGACCCGGATCGATCTCCAGAGCGGCGAAATCTTCGGGCGAGAGCAGGCCGCCCAGCGTGTTCCTGAGCGTTTTCCGGCGCTGCGAGAAAGCGGCGGCGACGATGCGCGCGAACAGGGCTTCGTCGAGTGGTGCGATCTCCTCCGGGGATTTCGGGATCAGGCGCACTACGGCCGAATCGACGCGAGGGGGGGGATCGAATGCGGTGGGCGGCACGTCCAGGAGCCGTTCCAGATGAAAGCCGCGCTGTAACATCAGCGACAGGCGTCCGTAGCCGGTGCTGGAGGGGGCTGCGACCATGCGCTCGACGACTTCCCTTTGCAGCATGAAATGCATGTCGCGGATGTGCGAGGCGAACGTCATCAGGTGGAACAGGAGCGGCGTCGAGATATTGTAGGGCAGGTTGCCGGCTATGCGCAGGTCGCGGCCCAGAGCCCCGAAATCGAATTTCAGGGCGTCGCCGGAATGGATCGTGAGCCGTTCCGCCGGCCAGCGGGCCGCAAGGCGTGCGACGAGATCGCGGTCCAGTTCGACGACGCTGAGATGCGGCAGGCGTTCCAGTAGCGGCCGCGTCAACGCACCAAGTCCCGGCCCGATTTCGACGACGGTCTCGCCCGGCTGCGGCCGGATGGCGTCGACAATGGCGTGCAGGACGCCGTCATCGACAAGGAAATTCTGGCCGAAACGTTTGCGGGGGGTATGCATTTAGGGGCTGGAGATTAGGAACTGGGGATTAGGGACTTTTGTGCGGTTGCGCCGCGCTTTATCGAAACTGAACCATACTCTTGCCTAGCCCCTAGCCCCTAGCCCCTAGCCCCTAGCCCCTAGCCCCTAGCCCCTAGCCATCTCCAGCGCCATTCCGATCGCCGC
>CAZOVQ010000148.1:0-4764 GCA_964583195.1 uncultured Thiobacillus sp. | reverse complement strand
TCTGGACGGAAGGCACGAAGAAGGTGTCGTGCAGTGAAATGGGCGACGCGGTGGTCGCTGCGCTTTGATTTTTAGGGATTAGGGGCTAGGAGCTAGGGATTAGGGGATGAGCGGGCTTTGCCCGCGTTATGAAATGGGCGCGGCCTCCGGCCGTTCCACCCCTAGCCCCTGAATCCTAGCCCCTAGCCCCTCAACAGGAGAAACAAAATGATGAAAACAGGCCTGATCGGCTGGCGCGGCATGGTGGGCTCGGTGCTCATGGGCCGCATGAAGGAAGAACGCGATTTCGACCACATCGACCCGGTGTTCTTCACCACGTCGAACGTGGGCGGCAAAGGCCCGGACATCGGCAAGGATGTACCGCCGCTGAAGGATGCCAACAGCATCGACGAACTGCGCGCCTGCGACGCCATTATCAGCTGCCAGGGCGGCGACTACACCCAGGAGGTGTATCCCAAGCTGCGCGCGGCGGGCTGGAACGGCTACTGGATCGATGCGGCATCCACCCTGCGCATGAAGGACGAGGCCATCATCATCCTCGACCCGGTCAACGGCAAAGTGATCCGTGACGGCATTGCGAAGGGCGTGAAAACTTACGTCGGTGGCAACTGCACCGTGTCGCTGATGCTGATGGCGATGGGCGGGCTGTTCGACGCCGGGCTGGTCGAATGGGTGTCGCCGATGACCTACCAGGCGGCGTCTGGCGCGGGCGCGCGCAACATGAAGGAGCTCATCATGCAGATGGGCGCGATCCACGGCGAAGTCGCCGACATGGTCGGCGACCCGGCTTCCGCCATTCTCGAAATCGACCGCAAGATCGCCGAATTCATCCGCTCCGACGACTACCCGCTCGACGCCTGGCCAGTGCCGCTGGCCGGCAACCTCATCCCCTGGATCGACGTGGCACTGGCGTCGGGGCAGTCGAAGGAAGAGTGGAAAGCCCAGGTCGAGGCCAACAAGATCATGGGGCGCAGTGACCGCCAGATTCCCATCGACGGTCTGTGCGTGCGCGTGGGCGCCATGCGCTGCCACTCGCAGGCGCTGACCATCAAGCTGACCAAGGACGTGCCGCTGGACGATATCCATAACCTCCTGGCGGCGCACAACGACTGGGTGAAAGTGGTGCCGAACGACCGCGACATCACCATGCGCGAGCTCACGCCGGCGGCCGTGACCGGCACGCTCACCGTGCCCATCGGGCGGATGCGCAAGCTCAACATGGGCCCGCAGTACCTCACCGCGTTTACGGTGGGCGACCAGCTGCTGTGGGGCGCGGCGGAGCCGCTGCGCCGCATGTTGCGCATCCTGCTCGAAGCCTAAAAACAACACAGGGCGCAGGATGAGCTTGTCTTGGTGCGGTTTATGCTCTAAAGATTGCGCCTGACGCGCCGTCAATTAAGGCGTCGAGGATTCAACGCCCCGCACCGCGGGGTTTTCAGGGAGAGACGGGATGAAATTGAAGCGCTTTACCGCACAACTGGCCGCCGCCGGCCTGGTCGCGCTGCCGCTCATGGCAAATGCCGCGGGACTTGGCAAATTGACGGTCGGATCGGCGCTCGGGCAGCCTCTCTCGGCCGAAATCGAACTGTTTGCCGCCGACAAGGCCGAGCTCGACAGTCTTTCGGCTGCCCTGGCTTCCGACCAGGCATTCCGCGATGCGCGGGTCGAGTTCGCTCCCGTGCTGTCTTCCCTGCGCTTTGCCGTGGAAAGGAAAGCCGACGGCAAGGCCGTGCTGAAAGTCACATCTTCGCGCCCGGTCACCGATCCTTTCCTCGACATGCTGGTCGAGCTTTCCTGGGCGTCCGGCCGCCTGGTGCGCGAATACACCATGCTGCTCGACCCGCCCGGAATGACCGTGCCCCAGGCCGTGCCTCCGGTTGTGACGGCGCCCGACCGCCAGGCATCCGAACCGGCGCAGGCGAGTGGGACGCAGGCCACGCCCGTACCCACTCCGGCACCTGTCGCCAGAACGGCCAGGCCAGCCAAACCCGAACCTGAGGCCAAGCCGAAAGCCGCGCCCGCCCCCCAGTCCATGCCGACGACCGTGCACGTCAAGCACGGCGATAGCCTGAGCAAGATCGCAGAACGCGTGCGTCCCGAAGGAGTAAGCCTGGAACAGACCCTGCTGGGTCTGTACCGTGACAATGCGTCCGCTTTCGGCGGCAACATGAACCGCCTGAAGGCCGGCAGGACCCTGAACATCCCCGAAGCCGGCACGCTGAGCGCCATCTCGCAGCAGGAAGCCGTGCGCGAAATCAAGTTGCAGGCCGAAGACTGGCGCGCCTATCGCCAGAAGCTGGCGGCTGCCGCGCCTACCCTGCCCGAGGCGGCATCCACTCCCGGCCAGAGCAGTCGGGGCAAGATCGCGCCCAAGGTCGAAGACCGCGCCAAGCCTGCTGCCGAATCGCAGCAGGATGTGCTGAAGCTGTCCCCGACTGCCGGCAAAAGCGCCGACGAGGCGCGTGCCCTGCAGGAGAAACTGCGCGTCCAGGAAGAAGATGCCATCGCGCGGCAAAAAGCGCTGGACGAATCCGATCAGCGCGTCGCGGCTCTGGAAAAGCAGATCCAGGACATGCAGAAACTGGTGGAAATGAAGGAGAAGGCACCGGCCAAGGAAGCAGGGCCGGAAGTTCCGGTCGAACCGGAAGCCCCGCCCGCTCCTAAAGTCGAGATCGAGCCGGCGCCTCCCCGTGCGCCCGCCGTGGCGACCCCGGCTGCGCCTGAACCCGCGCAAAGCTGGGCGGCGCCCCTGTTCGCCAATCCGCTTTACTGGGGCGGCGGCCTGGTCGCCGTCGCACTCGGCGGACTGCTCTGGTGGATGATGGCGGGCGGCCGTCGTCGCCGCGCCAAAAATACCAGTACCGCCGCACTCGACGACAGCATCATGAGCGGCGGCGACATGCGGCCGAATACCGTCGCTGGCGCCGCATCGGGCGGCAGCGTCAATACCGGCGACACATCCTTTCTCACTGATTTCAGCCAGGCGGGTCTGGGCACGATCGACACCCATGACGTCGATCCCATCGCCGAAGCCGAGGTCTACATGGCTTATGGTCGTGATGCGCAGGCCGAGGAAATCCTCAAGGAAGCCATCGGCAAGAATCCCGACCGCCACGAGATTCGCGTCAAACTGCTCGAAATTTACGCGGCGCGCCGCAACACGTCGGCATACGAAAGCGTCACGGGCGAGCTGCTGGCCGCCTTGGGCGACAAGGATCATCCACTTTGGGAAAAAGCCTGCGAGATGGGGCGCAGCATCGACCCGACCAACCCACTGTATGGCGGCAAGGCAGCGGCCAATGAAAATGTGAGCAACGAGGCGGCAGCCACGGTCGCGGCCACGGCGGCGATAGCCGGTGGGGCGATGGTCATGGCCGACGCTGCCGGGGAAGCGAATGCGCCCGCGCCCGTTGCGTCGGAACCCGAGCCCCAGCCCGATCCGGTGACGGCCAGCACTCCGCTGGAATTCGAGAGCGCGGGGCATGTGCTCAACTTCGATGCGCAGACCGAGGCGGCGACCGTCGTGGACGCTGCCGTGCCGGATACCCAGGGGCTCGATTTCGAGCTGCCCGAACTCGACCTTCCGCCCGCAGACGACGATCTGAAGCTTGACCTCGGGCTGCAGGAGGACAACGGCCCGGACAGCCAGTTCGATTTCAGCGGCCTCGACCTCGATCTGGGCGAATCGGCCGGCGGCGATCTCGAACTGGACGAAGTCGGCACCAAGCTCGACCTGGCGCGTGCCTACGTGGAAATGGGCGACAAGGAAGGCGCGCGCGAAATTCTCAACGAAGTGCTGGCCGAGGGCAGCGAGCGGCAGAAGGCCGACGCGCAAGACATCCTCGCTGCACTTGGCTGATTCGGTTCATCCGGCCGCCCACCTTTTGCTGTGGGGCGGCTGGGCGGTGGCGGTGGAAATCGCCGCGCCGCTCCGGCTTTCCTTCCTGGCCGTCGTCATCGCGACGGCCTTTCTGTTTCTGCCGTCCGCGCGCGCCGGCGTGCTCCGCCTGCTGCGACGCACGCGCTGGCTGCTGGCCGTGCTGTTCGTCGCCTATGCCTTGAGTCTGCCGGGTGCTCCCTTGTGGCCCGACCTGGGGTCGGCCGGCCCGACACGGGAAGGCGTGATTTCCGGCGCGTGGCGCGTCGCGCGCCTGGCACTGATGCTGGCGGGGCTTGCGGTGCTGCTGGCGACGCTGTCCCGGCCGCGTCTGATCTACGGCCTGTACACGCTGTCCCGGCCGCTTGCCTGGCTGGGGCTCGACCGCCGCGCTTTCGCGGTACGGCTTGGATTGACCCTCGAACTCGCAGAGCACGCTCCCCGGACGGCCAACTGGCGGGCAGCGTTGATGGCGCCTCCCGACGACGGGCTTGCGCCGACGCGCTTCGTGCTGCCAACCGGGCGCTGGCAAACCCGCGATCTCGCCGTCATACTCGCCGCCTTGCTGTTGGTGGCGCTGGCTTGGGCATGAGGCTGGATGGATATGAGGATAGTCGTCGGGATGGAATATCGCGGGGTCGGTTTCTGCGGCTGGCAGTCGCAGCCGCAGGGCTGCGGCGTGCAGGATGCGCTGGAAGCCGCAATCGCGGCCATAGCCGGTGAAAAAACCGTGGTGACCGCCGCCGGGCGTACCGACACCGGCGTACATGCCGCCTTTCAGGTGGCGCACTTCGACGTGTCGGTCGAACGTCCGCTCACCGCCTGGGTGCGCGGCGTCAACAGTCATCTGCCGGCCGGCGTGGCGGTGTTGTGGGCGCGTGAAATCG
>CAZOVQ010000147.1:0-4832 GCA_964583195.1 uncultured Thiobacillus sp. | reverse complement strand
CGAACTCGCCGACGTCGCGGTCGAGCGTGAAGCCGTTGGTGCCGTGGCCGAAGGTGAGTACCAGCATGGTCGAAGAGCCGTAGATGGCGTAGCCGGCGCACACCTGACGGGTACCGGGCTGGAGAAAGTCGGAGGCTGTGGCGGCGCGGCCGGCGACCGGGGCCTTCAGGATCGAGAAGATCGTGCCCACGGAAATGTTCACATCGACGTTCGACGAGCCGTCTAGCGGATCGAATACCAGCAGATATTTACCGAGCGGGTACTGCTGGGGAATGGCATAGACGTCGTCCATTTCCTCGGACGCCATGCCGGCGAGGTGGCCTGCCCATTCGTTGGAGCGGATCATGATGTCGTTGGTGATGACGTCGAGCTTCTTCTGGGTTTCGCCCTGTACGTTCTCGGAATCGAGCGAGCCCATCATGCCGAGCAGCGCGCCCTTGTTCACGGCGTTGGAAATGGCCTTGCAGGCGGTGACGACGTCATTCAAGAGCGAGGTGAAATCGCCGGTGGCGCCGGCGGTGCGGCGCTGTTCTTCGATGATGAACTGGGTAAGGGTGGTGCCGGTGTGCATGTGGAAATCTCCAGGAGAGCGTTAACGTGAAAACAGGTTTGCGCCCGCTAGGGCAGGCGCAAGCGGGTCGGGATGCGGGTAGCGGTCATGCTCCGGCTGCCCGCCGAAGCAAAACCGAATATCATGCTTGTCTAATATTTTATCACGCGATAAAGACGTTGAATGTCTGTTTTCTCATGTCTCGAGGTCCCGGTCCTGGCACGACCGCGTTCACCCTGCCGGGCGATGCCGGTCTTTTTTCCGGGATAATCGCGCGTATCGTTCCACCCACGCTATCCCATGGCTGACCCAACCCAGATTCTGCACGCCCTCCTACTAGGCCTGGTTGAAGGCGTTACGGAGTTTCTGCCGATTTCGAGCACCGGCCATCTCATTCTTGCCGGAGAGCTTCTGGGCTTCAACGGCGCGAAAGCCAAGGTGTTCATGATCGCGATCCAGTTCGCGGCGATCCTCGCGGTGGTGTACGAATACCGCGCGAAACTGGGCCACGTGGCGACGACGCTCCACAGCGACCCGGCCTCCCGGCGGCTAGCGCTCAACCTGGCGGCCGGTTTTCTGCCGGCGGCGGTACTGGGTTTCCTGTTCTACAAGCAAATCAAGGCCTACCTTTTCAATCCCCTGGTGGTCGCCTCGGCGCTGGTGATCGGTGGCCTGCTGATCCTGTGGGCCGAGCGGCGCACGCACACGATCACCACGCCGACGGTGGATGCACTCGACTGGCGCCGTGCGCTGGCAGTGGGTTTCGCGCAGGCGCTGGCGATGGTTCCCGGCACATCGCGTTCGGGAGCAACCATCATCGGCGGTCTGTTTCTCGGACTGTCGCGCAAGGCGGCGGCGGAGTTTTCATTCTTTCTCGCCATCCCCACGATGTTCGCCGCCACGGCCTACGATCTCTACAAGAACTGGCGCCTGTTCGACGCCGGCGATATCCCGCTTTTCGCCCTGGGCGGTACTGCGGCCTTCGCCAGCGCCCTGCTGGCGGTACGCACGCTGGTCAAGTTCGTCAGCCGCCACGACTACACGGTTTTCGCCTGGTATCGCATCGCCTTTGGCGGCGTGGTGCTGGCGACGGCCTATTTCGGCGTGATCGACTGGACGCCGAGTCACTGACCGCTTTACCCTTCGGCCGAAACTCCCCGAGCGTGCGGGCCTGGTAACGCGCAGGCCCCTTGGCTTCAGACCGCTGCGCGTGCCTGCCGGGCTTCGTTTTCGTAACCGGAAGACTAGGCCCGGATGGCGGCCGCCTGTCCTGCGCCCAGAAGCGGGTCAAGCTATGTCCATGGTGATCCCGACAGGGTTGGAATTTTCCGGAATGCCCCGGTAGTGCCGGTACAGATTCCCGCTTCAACCTGGCCTGGGGGGATTCTTGTCGAGTTTTCTTTGCAGAGTGCGGCGATGCATTTTCAGGGCGCGCGCGGTAGCGGAGATGTTGCCCTCGTGTTCGGCAAGCACTTTCTGGATGTGCTCCCATTCCAGCCGCGCGACAGACAGCGGTTCGGGGTTGACTTCGAGCGTGACGTCGGGCTGATCGCGCGTCAGGGCGGCCAGGATTTCGTCGGCGTTGGCGGGTTTGGCCAGATAGTGTCGCGCGCCCAGCCGAATGGCTTCGACGGCGGTGGCGATGCTGGCATAACCCGTAAGCACGACGATCGCCGGCGGCTGCGCCCGCGCGGCAAGCTCGGCCACGACCCGTAGACCGGAATCGCCCGGCAGCTTGAGATCGACGACGGCATGGCTGGGCTGGAAACGCTCAGCCAGCAGACGCACGGCGGCGGCATCGCCGGCATGCGCGGTGTCTATGCCGCGCTTGGCCATGGCACGACCGAGCGCGGCAGCAAAGTCGGCATCGTCCTCGACGATCAGGAGTTTCATGTTCATGCGACGTGCTTCCAGGGGACAACCATGCGAACGAGGCTGCCGCCGTCCTCGCGGTCAGCGAGCGTGAGCCGCCCGCCAGCGCGCTCCAGCGTGGCGCGGGTGAGCGCCAGGCCCATGCCCCAGCCATGCCCAGGATCGTCGGCGGGCTCTATGCGGCCAGCGCGCGCGGACGCGGCGCAGGAAAAGCCGGGACCGCGATCGGCAATATCGAGGGTCAGCGCCTCGGCGTCGCAGCGGGCCTGGAATTGCACGGGCGCGTCGGCGGCGTCGGCGGCGTTGTTCAGGACATTGAGCACGGCTTCCTCCAGACCATCGGGTGGGACGAAAGCCCGGCGATCGCCCGACAATATACGCTCGACGCGAACAGCCGGGCGCAACAGTTGCCAGCGATCGAGCAGGGAGCCGAGCCAGACATCGAGGGGCTGGGGAGCCGGCCGGCCCTCGCGCGCGCGCGCGGCGATCCGGGTCAGGATGGCCTTGCAGGCCAAGGCCTGTTTTTCGAGCAGCCTGCAGTCTTCGCCGATTTCCGGATCGTTGGCGAATTCCCCCGCCAGTTCATGCGCGGTCGTCTGGATGGTGGAAAGCGGGGTGGCAAGCTCATGCGCCGCCAGCGCGGCCTGCATGCCGAGGGCAAGTATGCGTTCGTCGCGCAGCTGTTTTTCACGCAGATCGGAAAGCGCGCGCTCGCGTTCACGCAGCGCCGCATGCATGCGCGCGACGAAAAAAGCGATGAGCGCTGCGCTGACGAGAAAATTGAACCACATGCCGGCCAGATGCATGCGCGTGGCGGCAAGCGGATCGGCAACCGCCAGCGGCTGAAAGAAAACCAGCAGGAAAGCATAGTATCCGCTTGCCACGGCAGCCAACAGCCAGGTCCAGCGTGAACGCAGGCTGACGGCAGCGATCACGACCGGAACCAGCATCAGTGAGACGAAAGGATTGGTCGCGCCGCCGCTGAAAAAAACCAGCACGGCAAAGGCGGTGAGGTCGGCGAGCAGGTGGGCGAGGAATTCGAACTGGGTCGCGGGCAGATTCTGTCGCAAACGCCAAGCCGTGGCGAGCACGAACAGGCCCATCAGCGCGAGCACAGTCGTCATGGGCAGCAAGGGCAAGGGAATGCCCAAGCCCGCATGCAGCCAGGCGATGCCCGCGGCCCAGCCGGCGATCAGGGCGGCGCGCATGGCCTGCAGACGCCCCAGCGTGGCGCGGACAGGCAGCGTCGAGCGCAGCGTTAATCCGTAGGCAGACGGCATGACGCCATTGTAATGCCCGTCCCGGCGCACGTTTCCAGGCGCGGCAATATGTCCCGTGTCCCCAGAACGATCCGCCGGGATATTCCATTCGGCAGCGGGGCGCGCCAGGGAAGCGATTCCGCCTCAGCCGCGACGCATCGAGTCGAAAAAGTCGGCGTTGTTCTTCGCAGCGCGGATTTTGTCGATGAGAAATTCCATCGCTTCCATGTCGTCCATGGGGTACAGCAGCTTGCGCAGCACCCAGATTTTTTGCAGCAGTTCGGGCGGGATCAGGAGTTCCTCGCGGCGGGTGCCGGAGCGGTTGACGTTGATCGCGGGGTAGAGGCGTTTCTCGGCCATCTTGCGATCGAGATGGATTTCGAGGTTGCCCGTACCCTTGAATTCTTCGTAGATCACGTCGTCCATGCGGCTGCCGGTGTCGATCAGCGCGGTGGCGAGTATGGTCAGGCTGCCCCCTTCTTCGATGTTGCGCGCGGCGCCGAAGAAGCGCTTGGGTTTTTGCAGGGCGTTGGCGTCGACGCCGCCGGTGAGCACTTTGCCGGATGCCGGCTGGACGGTGTTGTACGCGCGTGCGAGACGGGTGATCGAGTCGAGCAGGATGACGACGTCCTTCTTGTGCTCGACCAGACGCTTGGCGCGTTCTATCACCATTTCGGCGACCTGCACGTGACGGCTGGCCGGTTCGTCGAAGGTGGAGGCGATGACTTCGCCGCGCACGGTACGGCTCATTTCGGTGACTTCTTCCGGCCGTTCGTCGATCAAGAGCACGAACAGCATCACGTCCGGATGGTTGGACGAAATCGCGTGCGCGATGTGCTGCAGCATCACCGTCTTGCCGGACTTGGGCGGCGCGACGAGGAGCCCTCGCTGGCCCTTGCCGATGGGCGCGACAATGTCGATGACGCGGCTGGTGAGGTTTTCCTCGGCGCGGATGTCGCGTTCGAGCTTCAACGGCTCGTCGGGATGCAGGGGCGTGAGATTTTCGAACAGTATCTTGTTCTTGGTCGCTTCCGGCGGCTCGCCATTGATGCGGTCGAGCTTGGTCATCGCCGAGTAGCGCTCGCCGTCCTTGGGGGTGCGGATCTCGCCCTCGATCTTGTCGCCGGTATGCAGGTTGAAGCGGCGGATCT
>CAZOVQ010000146.1:0-4849 GCA_964583195.1 uncultured Thiobacillus sp. | reverse complement strand
TTGATGAAGTACTTGAGCATCTGCTCGGTGACGGTGAAATCGGCGATCACGCCGTCCTTCATCGGCCGGATGGCTTGCAGGTTGCCCGGCGTGCGCCCCAGCATCTGCTTGGCCTCCGCGCCTACCGCCTGCACCGTGCGCTTGCCGCCCATCATGTCGGTGCGGATCGACACCACCGAGGGCTCGTCCAGCACAATGCCCCGGTCGCGCACGTAGATCAGGGTGTTGGCGGTGCCCAGATCGATGGCGAGATCGGTCGAAAAATAGCTGGTGAGGAACTTGAACATGGCTTGGCGACGCCCGCGCAAACGGGCGAAAGGGCAGAAAAAACAAGGGGGCCATGATACCCTAACGGGCTTGTTATCCAAGCCATCCGGGTGCTTTCATGTCCCTTTCCCAGGACGACGTCAAGCGCATCGCCAAGCTCGCGCGCATCGAGATCGACGACGCGCAGGCTGCCGCCACGCAAGGTCAGCTCAACACCATTTTCGGCCTCATCGCCACCATGCAGGCGGTCGACACCACCGGTGTCGAGCCGATGGCGCACGCGCAGGAGGTCTACCAGCGTCTGCGCGACGACGCCGTGACCGAAACCGACCGCCGCGCCGCCTTCCAGGCCATCGCCCCCGCCGTCGAAAACGGCCTGTACCTTGTGCCGAAGGTGATCGAATGAGCTTCACCGACGCCTCGCTCGCCGCGCTGGCCGCGCAACTGGCCGACAAAACCGTTTCCAGCCGAGAGCTGACCCAGCATTTCCTCGACCGCATCGCCGCGCTCAACCCGACGATCAACGCCTTCATCACGGTCGATCCGGAGAAGACGCTGGCGGAGGCCGCCGCCGCTGACGCGCTGATCGCCGCCGGCCAGAGCGGCCCGCTCACCGGCGTGCCCATCGCGCACAAGGACATTTTCTGCACCGACGGCTGGCTCACCACCTGCGGCTCGAAAATGCTGTCCAACTTCGTCGCGCCCTACGACGCGCACGTCATCCAGCGCTGCAAGGCGGCGGGGATGCCGTCGCTCGGCAAAACCAACATGGACGAGTTCGCCATGGGGTCGTCCAATGAAACGAGCTACTTCGGCCCGGTGAAGAACCCCTGGGACACCACGCGCGTGCCCGGCGGCTCCTCCGGCGGCGCAGCCGCCTGCATCGCCGCGCGCATGGCCCCGGCCGCCACCGGCACCGACACTGGCGGCTCGATCCGCCAACCGGCGGCCTTTGCCGGCATCACTGGCTTGAAGCCCACCTACGGCCTGGTATCGCGCTACGGCATGATCGCGTTCGCCTCCAGCCTCGATCAGGCGGGACCGATGGCGAAATCCGCCGAGGACTGCGCCCTGCTGCTCAACGTGATGACCGGCTTCGACCCGAACGATTCGACCAGCCTGGAACGCGAGAAGGAAGACTACGCGCGTGACCTAGACCAGCCGCTCGCCGGCCTGCGCGTGGGACTGCCGAAGGAGTTTTTCGCCGCAGGCCTGAACAACGAAGTTGCCGCTGCGGTGGACGCCGCCGTCGCCGAGCTGAAGAAACTCGGCGCGAAGACCGTCGAAGTCTCGCTCGCCAACGCCGGGCTCGCGATTCCCGTTTATTACGTGCTCGCGCCCGCCGAAGCCTCGTCGAATCTCTCGCGCTTCGACGGCGTGCGCTACGGCTACCGCGCGCCGGACTACGCCGACCTCAACGACATGTACGCCAAGACCCGCGCGCAGGGCTTTGGCGCGGAAGTGAAGCGCCGCATCCTCATCGGCGCCTATGTGCTCTCCCACGGCTACTACGACGCCTACTATTTGCAGGCGCAAAAAATCCGCCGTCTCATCGCCGACGACTTTGCCGAGGCCTTCAAGGTCTGCGACGTGATCCTCGGTCCCACCGCGCCGGGCACCGCGTTCAAGCTGGGCGAAAAATCCGACGACCCGGTGGAGATGTACTTGAACGACCTCTACACCATCCCCGCCAACCTCGCCGGCCTGCCCGGCATGAGCCTGCCCTGCGGCTTCGATACGCAGAACCTGCCCATCGGCCTGCAACTCGTCGGCAATTATTTTTCCGAGGCGAAGATGCTCAATGTTGCGCATCAGTACCAGTGTGTGACCGACTGGCATCTCCGCAAACCTGACTGATCAAAATGCCGATACCCGACAGCCACGTCATCTACGAACTTAGTGTAGAGGACATCCGCTTTGTCGCCGAAGACGAGGAAATCAAGGCGCTCTCTGACGCTGAAATTCGGCAGGTCGAAAGCAAGTTGGGGGATTACATCGACTGGCACGAAGCCATATTGCTGGCAATCCAGAAAGTGGCCGCAGAACGCAGGCAGAAAGCTAAAAAATCGTGACCAATTTGCGTATCGCCAACGCCTTCACGCTTCGCCAATCCGCCGTTCTACATAGCGGAGATTGCCTCGACTTGCTCTCCACTATCCCGGACGCAAGCATCCGTTTGGTCGTCACCTCACCTCCTTACAATCTGGGTAAGTCCTACGAACGCAAAGGTGATTTTGACAAATACCTTGACTGGCAAGATCGCATCATCGCCGAGAGTATTCGCGTATTGCACCCCGAAGGCAGCATCTGCTGGCAAGTAGGTAACTATGTCCATGCAGGTGCCATCGTTCCACTGGACATTGCTCTCTACCCATCCTTCGCCACACGCGGCCTCAAGCTGCGCAACCGTATCATCTGGCACTTTGAACACGGCCTACACTGTTCCCGCCGCCTGTCGGGACGTCACGAGACCATTCTCTGGTTCACCAAATCTGATCAGTATTTGTTCAACCTCGATCCGATACGGGTGCCACAAAAATACCCAGGTAAAAAATATTTCAAGGGGCCACGTACAGGGCAGTATTCATGCAATCCACTTGGCAAGAATCCGGGGGACGTTTGGGTCATTCCCAATGTAAAAAACAACCATGTCGAAAAAACACACCACCCCTGCCAGTTTCCCATTGAACTTGTCGAGCGGCTGGTACTGTCGATGACAGAAAAAGACGATTGGGTGCTCGACCCGTTTGCGGGTGTTGGTTCGGCACTTGCAGCCGCTCTGAAACATGGCAGGAAAGCAGTGGGCGCAGAAACCCAAACGGACTACTGCGAAATTGCACGAGAGCGCATGCGACAAAGTGCTGCGGGCTTCCTCAAAACACGTCCCATGAATCAGCCTGTATACGACCCCCAAAATGCGGGGCGTTCTCTCACTACGCCACCGCCAAGTAACCCCGCTCAATTTCGTTTGCTCGATAGTGCCACTGCAAAATACGACACCAATGAAGATCGCTGAAATTTACTCGCACCTTAATGGGCTTGAATATCTAATGGTGCACCGGCCAGCACTCTGGCAAGAAGTTCAGGACGTGGTCACGAGCATCGATGCGGGTCAATGTCGTACCAAGGTCAGCAAAGAAGCCAGGATGCAGGGGCAATTGAAGTTCAGTCCCATCGACATGAACAGACAATTCACTGAAGCCTTGAACGCACTGAACTGGAAAGAAAGTCGCGTCTCTTATTGGGTCACGCGGAGCGAGCGTCTGATTCGAAACACCTTATCTCTACCGCCCACGGAGCAGAAGCGTCATATCGAAGCCGCTGGCGAGGAAGCCATCTTTAGCTATAACCAGACCGACTTCGTCAAGGAGCGCGTGGCGTTGGAAGTCCAGTTTGGCAAATACGCTTTTGTCGCCTATGACCTGTTTGTGAAACATCTGGCGTTCTACGTCCGCGACCAAATCGACGTCGGCATCGAAATCCTGCCGATGAAATCGCTCCAGTCCGAGATGTCTTCCGGCCCCGGATATTACGAGGGCGAACTTTACAACGTGATACGCAACGGGCGCGGCGTGCCGTCAGTACCGCTGGTCATGATCGGCGTTGCGCTATGAAATCACAGCCAATTTACAGGTATTGAAGCCATGCAATGGGAAACTGTCATCGGGCTGGAAGTCCACACCCAGCTCGCCACGCAGTCCAAGATTTTCTCGGGCAGCAGCACCGCCTTCGGTGCCGCGCCCAACACGCAGGCCAGCGCCGTCGACATCGCGCTGCCCGGCGTGCTGCCGGTACTGAACAGGGGCGCGGCGGAATGCGCGATCAAGTTCGGGCTGGCGATTGGTGCCACGCTCAACCGCGTGAACATCTTCGACCGCAAGAACTACTTCTACCCGGATCTGCCCAAGGGCTACCAGATCAGCCAGCTCGCCAAGCCCATCGTCGAGGGCGGCATGCTGAAAATAGTCGTGGACGGTAAAGAGAAAACCGTGTGCCTCACCCGCGCGCACATGGAAGAAGACGCCGGCAAGTCGCTGCACGAGGATTTCCACGGCATGAGCGGCATCGATCTCAACCGCGCCGGCACGCCGCTGCTGGAAATCGTCTCCGAACCCGACATGCGCTCCAGTGCCGAGGCGGTGGCTTATGCCCGCGCGCTGCACACGCTGGTGACCTGGATCGGCATCTGCGACGGTAACATGATGGAAGGCTCGTTCCGCATCGACGCCAACGTCTCGGTGCGGCCCGTCGGGCAGGCCGAATTCGGCACCCGCCGCGAGATCAAGAACCTCAATTCCTTCCGCTTCCTGCAGCAGGCGATTGATTACGAAATCCGCTGGCAGATCGAAACGCTGGAAGACGGCGGCCGCGTCGAGCAGGCCACGGTGCTGTTCGACCCCGATACCGGCGAAACACGCATGATGCGCAGCAAGGAAGACGCGCACGACTACCGCTACTTCCCCGACCCCGACCTGTTGCCGGTGAAGCTCGACGACGCCTGGATCGCCCGCGTGCAGGGCGAACTGCCCGAGCTGCCCGCCGCCATGCAGGCGCGCTTCATCGAGCAGTACGGCATTTCCGC
>CAZOVQ010000145.1:0-4882 GCA_964583195.1 uncultured Thiobacillus sp. | reverse complement strand
CGGCCAGCCGATAATCGAAGGGAATCGACGCGGTGTAGCGTTTGACGATTTCGGACACCGGTTCGGAAAAACGGCCGGACCAGGCGCCTTCGCGGGGCGTCGACGAGGTGCTCATGGGCAGGGGTGAGGATGAAAAGCGGGAATCATAACAACCGGCAGGTGGAATTGCCGAACTTCTGCCATCTGGGCGTCGCCTTGCGCATCGCCCTGACCACGGAAGCCGCGCTGATCGCTGGCGCGATCGCACGCGCGGCCGATGCCGACGACTTCTGGACGGAATTCATCGGCATATCAGCGCTGGCTCAGCCGGCACTGTTGCTGACCCTGCTGCTGCTGTGTTTCGCGTCGCGCTGGTTGCGTCGCCTGCCGTATGCGCAAGGCGCGGCTGCGACGCTCGTCCTGGGCGCAGCGGCGCCCGCCGCTGTCGCCGCCTGGCTGGCCCCCCTCATTGCCGGCCCGCACACTTACCCGCCGCCTGTCGTGGGACTGTTTGCCCTGGCGCTCGGCGGCGGCCTCCTGGGTTATTTCAACCTGCGTGCCCACGCGCTGTCGCCGGCCATCACCGAGGCGCGTCTGCAGGCGCTGCAAGCGCGCATCCGTCCGCATTTCCTGTTCAACAGCCTGAATGCCGTGCTGTCACTGGTGCGCAGCGATCCACGCCGCGCCGAGCACGCGCTGGAAAACATGGCCGACCTGTTTCGCGCGCTGATGAGTCAGGCCAACCGGCTGGTGCCCCTGCAGGACGAAGCGGCGCTCACCCGCGCCTACCTGGAACTGGAGCAACTGCGTATGGGCGACCGCCTGCGGGTGGTCTGGCATGACCAGAACATGCCCGGCGACGCGCTGATTCCGCCGCTGGTGATTCAGCCGCTGGTGGAAAACGCGGTCTACCACGGGATCGAACCGCAGCCCGCGGGCGGCGAAATCAGCCTCAATCTCTACCGCAGCGGCGACAAGGTGCACGTCGTCGTGCGCAACCCGGTGGCCGGGGAGGCGGGCCATCACAAGGGCAACCGCATCGCACTGGCCAATATCCGGGAACGGCTGCTGCTGCATTTCGATCTCGACGCCGAGCTCAAGTCCGAGCTGATGGGGGCCGTATATCAGGTGCATATCGTCATGCCCTACACCCGTGAATGCCCCCAGCCCGCCCCTGCGCGTCCTGATCGTCGATGACGAGGCTCCCGCTCGCCGCCGCCTGCGGGACGTGCTGACCGACTGCGCGGCGGAACTATCGGTCGTCATCGTCGGCGAAGCGGAAAACGGGCTCGATGCGCTCGGCGAGGCACAGCGCCAACTGGTTGACACCGTACTGCTCGATATCCGCATGCCGGGCATGGACGGTCTGGAATGCGCCGCCCATCTCAATCGCCTGTCCACCCCGCCTGCCATCATTTTCAGCACCGCCTACGATGCCTACGCCTGCCAGGCCTTCGAGCTGAACGCCGTCGATTACCTGCTGAAACCGGTGCGGGCCGACCGGCTGATGCGTGCCCTGTCGCGTGCGCACCGTCTCAATGCCGGCGCGCTCGACCGTCTGCGCGCGACATGGCCCCGGGCGCGCAGCCATCTGTCGGTCAGCGAAAAGGGGCGTGTCGTCCTCATCCCGGTCGCCGATATCCTGTACCTCAAGGCCGAACTCAAATACGTCACCGTGCGCACTGCCGCGCGCGAATTCCTGCTGGAGGAATCGCTCGCCCGGCTGGAGAGTGAATTCGGCGACGCCTTCCTGCGCATCCATCGCAACTGTCTCGTCGCCGCCGCGCGCGTGCGCGAGATCGGCAGACTGCCCGGCAGCGACGACGGCCATTTCCTGCGCCTGGACGGCGTGGACGAACGGCTGTCCGTCAGCCGCCGCCAATACTCCGTTCTGCGGGAAAAACTGAAGGCACGGTAAACCCCGCCGCCGCACGACCGGGGCTTGTTGCGCGGTCAGACTGCGATTCGCGGCCCGAATGGCTGTATCCCGCACGGCTACGGAAAATATTTCCCATTTCAAATCAATTGATTGGCCCCCGTCTACAACTAAAGTTGTATATCCAGCCGAAAAAGCCCTTCGTAGTATGGGGATGGCTTGCGTCCTGCAAGCCGGAAGTTCTCCGCATGAGGGGCAAACCCTCAACTCGCCGGGTTCGCAAGAGCCCGGCATTTTTTTGTCCATCCGCAGTCCGCGGCTATCATCTTGCGGATGCAACCCGACTCCCCCGATCTCACCGAACACCTGCTCGATAGCGAAACCGTTTATGCGGGGCGGCTCCTACACGTGCGGCGCGACCGCGTTCGCCTGCCGGACGGCGGCGAATCGACCCGCGAATACATCGTACATCCCGGCGCGGTGGTCATCGTTCCGGTGTTCGACAACGGCGATGTGCTGCTCGAACGCCAGCACCGTTATCCCCTGCGCCGCGATTTCATCGAATTTCCCGCCGGCAAGATCGACCCGGGCGAAGCCGATCTTGCCTGCGCCCAGCGCGAACTTGCGGAAGAAACGGGCTACCGCGCCACCGCATGGCGCGAGCTCGCCACCATCCATCCGTGCATCGGCTATTCCGACGAACGCCTGACCTTCTATCTGGCGCGCGGTCTGTCGGCGGGTGATCACGGCCGCGACCGCGACGAATTCCTCGAAATCTTCCGCCTGCCGTTCGCCGAAGCGATGCAATGGGTACACGACGGACGCATCTCGGAAACCAAGACCGTGATCGGCCTGTTCTGGCTGGAAAAAGTGCTCGACCAGAGCTGGTAGGGCCGTGCGATAATCGGGTCCGGGCGGGTGCTCCCCTATCCCGCCGGAACGCCACGAGGCGACCATGACCGACACCCCTTCCTCCGGCCGCGAAGAGTTTCCCCTGCGCGAGGCGCACGCCCTGGTGCGCGACCTGATGACGCCCGATCCACGCATCTACTGGCTGGATTTCGGCTTTCACGTCAGTCTCGGCTGGGCCGCTTTTGCGCTGGCGGCCACCCAACCCCTGCTATCGCCGCTCCAGCTGGCCGGCGGGATCGTCGCCGCACTGGCCCTGTACCGCTCGGTCATCTTCGTGCACGAGCTGGCGCATCTCAAGCGCGGCACGTTCGTCGTGTTCCGCTGGGTGTGGAACGCGCTGTGCGGCGCGCCGCTGATGGTGCCCTCGTTCATGTACGACGGCGTGCACAACGACCATCACATCCGCCATACCTACGGCACCGCCGAGGATGGCGAATACGTGCCGTTCGCCCGCCAGACCCGCGCCGGCCTGGTGGGCTACGTGCTGCAATCCTTCGGCCTGCCGTGGCTGCTGCTGGCGCGTTTCCTGCTGCTGGCGCCGCTGTCTTGGCTGATTCCGCCCCTGCGCGGCCCGGTCTGGCGTCATGTGTCCTCGCTCGCCATCGACCTGCACTACGTGCGCGGGCCCGACACCATCCGCAACGACCGCCGCTGGCGCGTGCAGGAAACCATGGCGAGCGCCTGGGCGCTAGGCACCCTGACCGCGATAGCCTTCGGCGTCCTGCCCTGGAGTGTCCTGTGGACCTGGTATGCGGTGGCGGTGCTCGTGTTCATCCTCAATTCCCTGCGCACACTCGGCGCACACGCCTATCGCAACGCGCCCGACCACACGCTCGACACGACCGGCCAGTTTCTCGATTCGGTGAACATTCCCGGCCATCGCTTTCTCACCGCGTTGTGGGCGCCGGTCGGCCTGCGCTGGCACGCCACGCATCACCTGTTCATGAGCCTGCCGTACCACAATCTCGGCCGCGCGCACCGACGCCTCATGGCAGGACTCAGTGACGCCAGCCTGTACCGCCGTGCCGAGCGGCGCAGCCTGTGGCATGCTTTGACCTGTCTGTGGCGCGAAGCCGGCAAAACGGCTGCCTGAACCGCGTCCGCCTGCGCGCCCCATGAGCGAAATAGATCGCCACGCCGCGCGCATGGCCAGGAAAAAAGCCCACATCGACGCGGCGATCGCCGCCGCCACCGACGAACGCGGCCTGCTGCTCGTCGTCACCGGCAACGGCAAGGGCAAGAGCACGGCGGCTTTTGGTGTGGTGGCGCGCGCGCTCGGCCACGGTTTGAAGGCTGGTGTGGTGCAGTTCATCAAGAGCCGCACCGACACGGGCGAGGAAGCCTTCCTCGGTCGGCACGCCGAATGGCACGTCACCGGCGACGGCTTCACCTGGGACACGCAAAACCGCGAGCAGGACATTGCCACCGCCCGTCGCGGCTGGGCCATCGCCGCGCGCATGCTGGCCGACTCGGCGTATCGGCTGGTGGTGTTGGACGAACTCACCTACCTGCTCAACTACGGCTATCTCGACAGCGACACCGTGCGCGACGCGCTGGCGCATCGCCCGGCCATGCAGCACGTCGTCGTCACCGGGCGCGCCGCGCCGCAGGATTTGATCGAACTGGCCGACACCGTGTCCGAAATCGCCGACGTCAAACACGCCTTCCGCGCCGGGGTGAAGGCGCAGCCGGGGATCGATCTTTAACCCGGATAATCCGGGTTTACCCTGAAAACCGCAGTTGACCGCGCCTCACCCTTATACAGGGCGCATGGATCCTGAGCTTCAAGCCTTCGATCCCGTTCACCCTTGGGGGATCGCTACGCACCCGCTGGCACGCCTGCTCGCGCGTCTGCCTGTGTCGTGCCTCCTTGCAGGCCCCGGCCTGCCGCGTCATTGCTTTTCAAAAGAGGGCGTGGAAGGCGCGAAGCAAACCTTCCTGTATGTTTGCCCCCTGTGGCTCTTAGGCGCGATTGATATCGTGTCTGAGAATCATCTAGCCGACCTCCCACCGCTGTGAGGCGGAGGAGTAAAAAGCGAAGTGCGAACTTTGTCCTTTTTCGGCAGTGCAACTTCTTTTCTGTAAATTCGAGCAGGGCGATTTGCTTCGGGTGGG
>CAZOVQ010000144.1:0-4923 GCA_964583195.1 uncultured Thiobacillus sp. | reverse complement strand
TGGAAATGATGCTGGCGTAGGTGGACGGCCGGCCGATGCCGTATTCCTCCAGCGCTTTCACCAGGGACGCCTCACTGTAGCGCGGCGGCGGCTGGGTGAAGTGCTGCTCGCCGTAGAGCTTGTCGACCGGCAGGGTCTCACCCTCGGCGAGCGTCGGCAGCTTCGATTCACCTTCCTCGTCCTCGTCGTCCTGGTAGACCGCGAGGAAACCCGCGAAGGCCAGTGTCTGGCCGGTGGCGCGGAAGGTGCCTTCGCCCACGGCGATGTCGGCGGCGACGGTGTCGAACTGCGCCGGCGTCATCTGGCAGGCCACGGTGCGCTTCCAGATCAGTTCGTACAGGCGCGCCTGATCGTGCGTGAGGAAGGGCTTCACGGCGTCCGGCGTGCGCGCCACGGACGTGGGGCGCACGGCTTCGTGCGCTTCCTGCGCGTTCTTGGTCTTGGCCTTGTAGGCGAGGGCCGAGGGCGGCAGATAGTCCTTGTCGAAATTTGCGCCCACATACTTGCGGATGTCGGTAATCGCTTCCTGCGCCAGGTTCACCGAGTCGGTCCGCATGTAGGTGATGAGGCCGACCGGGCCTTCGCCGAGGTCGATGCCTTCGTACAGCTGCTGCGCGGTGCGCATCACACGGTCGGTGGTCATGCCGAGGCTCCGCACACCGGCCTGTTGCAGGGTCGATGTGGTGAAGGGGGCGCCCGGGCTGCGCGAGCGGCGCTTCTTCTCGATGCGCATGACCGTGGCGGTCTTGCCTTCGAGGGTGGCCAGCCATTCCTTGCTGCGTGCTTCGTGTTCGACCGAGAACTGCTCGAGTTTTTCGCCCCTGAAGTGGGTGAGCCTGGCGGTGAACGGCTGACTGCCTTTATGGGTGTCCAGATGCAGCGACCAGTATTCGCGCGGCACGAAGGCTTCGATCTCCAGTTCGCGCTCGACGATCATTCTGAGCGCAGGCGACTGCACGCGGCCGGCCGAGAGTCCGGGGCTGATCTTCTTCCACAAGAGCGGCGACAGGTTGAAGCCGACCAGGTAGTCCAGCGCGCGGCGCGCCTGCTGCGCGTCGACCAGATCGGAGGCGATCTCGCGGGGGTGGCGCACCGCATCCTGGATCGCCGATTCGGTGATTTCGTAGAAGGCGACGCGTTTCATCGGCGTCTTCACCTTCTTTTCCCTGAGGATTTCGCTGATGTGCCAGGAAATCGCCTCGCCCTCGCGGTCAGGGTCGGTCGCGAGCAGCACTTCGCTGGCTTTCTTCGCGGCCTTGACGATGGCGTCGACGTGCTTGGCGTTGCGCTCGATGATCTGGTACTTCATCGAGAAGTTTTCGGTGTCGACCGCGCCGGTTTTCGGCTCAAGGTCGCGCACGTGGCCGTAGCTGGCGAGGATGTCGTAATCGGCGCCGAGATATTTCTTCAGCGATTTGGATTTCGACGGCGATTCGACGATAACGAGCTTGGACATATGTGAGAGACCCACTCAGTGCAGGCGGCCCGGCTCGTCGTGGTTCAGCAGCATGTCTTCCAGGTGGGTGAAGTGCTCGATCACGCCACGGCTCCACAGCACGATCAGCGTCATCCATCGCACGTGCTCGGGCTCAATTTCCTCGTCGACCAGCGCCATCAGGCCAGAGATCACCCATTCGCGCGATTCGGGGTCGAGTATTTCGGCGCGCGCCAGCCACGCCAGCTCGTCGCGGCAGGCCACATTCAGGCGTTCCGTTTCCATCGACGCGTAATGGCGCTGATGCGCATGGGCCAGCGCAGGGTGCGTGGCACTGCCGCCGAGATGGGCGACCCAGTCGAGCGCGGCGCGGATGTCAGCTGCTTCAAAGCCGGCAGCGAACAGGCGCTTTTCCAGCATGTCGCGGTCGGGTGCCAGTTCCGCCATGCGGAAGCTTTCGTACAAGTAAACCAGAATGTCGAGCATGATTTCAATGAAGTTTTTGGTAGCGCCCGCCAGGCAGGGCGGCGATCAGCCCATCCAGTTCGAGCGCCAACAGCTTCGCCGAAAGCGAATCGAGCGTCAACCCAGTCCTTTGTGCCAGCGTGTCGAGCGTAACCGGCGCCCCGTCGAAAGCGTCGAGCACGGCATCCCGCGGGGGATAGGCGTTCGCCTCGGCGAACTGCGGGGGGCGCAATCGCGTCTCCCAAGCCAGTTCGTCGAGGATGTCGGCAGCGACCTCGACCAGCTTGGCGCCCTGTTTGATGAGCGCGTGACAGCCACGCGACAGCGGCGAATGGATGGAGCCGGGCAGCGCAAAGACCTCGCGCCCCTGTTCGGCGGCCACCCGCGCAGTGATGAGCGAACCGCTGCCCGGCGCCGCCTCGACCACCAGCACGCCGCGGGCAAGCCCGCTGATGATGCGGTTGCGACGCGGGAAATGCCCCGGCAGCGGTGCGGTGCCCAGCGGGAATTCCGACACGATGAGACCGGTTTCCGCAAGCCGGTGGGCAAGCGCCTTGTTTTTAGCCGGGTAAACGCGGTCGAGCCCGGTACCGACGATGGCGATGCTGGAACCGGCGCCTGCCAGGCCGCCACGATGCGCCGCCGCGTCGATGCCCAGCGCCAGGCCGCTGACAATGGTGAGCCCTGCGTCCGACAGCGCTTGCGCGAAGGCTTCGGCGTCGCGCGCGCCCTGCGGGGTGGCGTGACGGCTGCCGACGATGCCGAAGCCCGGCCGCCCGAGCAGTTCACGGCGGCCCTTGCAGTAAAGCATGGCGGGCGGATCGGCAATTTCCAGGAGCGGCTTCGGATAGTCGGCATCGGCCAGCGTCAGGAGGCTGTTGCCGGGCAGCGCCAGCCAGGCATGTGCGGCTTCGAGTTCGCCCGCATCGGGGCCGGCTTCGAGGGCCTCAATCTGTGCGGCCGACAGATGCGCCGCGCGCGCGCCACGCCCGGACGACAAAACGGCCTCCGGGGAACCGAAGGCCGTCAGCAGGCGCAGCAGGCTGACGTTGCCAATGCCTGACGTCAGGCCAAGCCGCAGCCAGGCGTCCGTCGCTGCATCCCGATCACTCAAGGATTGCGCGCGGTATCGAGCAGATAGACCGGGCCGTCGGACTCCATGATGAGCGCATAGGCCACGCGGTCGTACACGCGGTACACCATGAGAAGACCGCTGCGTGCGTCGGGCAGCTTCACCGTGCGGTCGTCGCTGGCGTTCAGGCAGGTTTTGCGGAAGCTGTTATGCACGACGGCAACCTGGTCGTAGCGCGCCTGACCGTCCGCATTCAGGCAGCGCACGTCGCTGTAGAGCCAGGCGCCGCCTTCCGGTACGGCCCCGGCTTTCTGATTGATCCAGGCCATGCGCTCCTTCTCGTCGCGGGAAAGTTGCACCGCCTGGCCTTCACGGTAAATCGCCAGCACATGACCGGGTTCGAGGCCGTCGCGACTGCCGCGGTTGAGCACCACGGTCTGGTAGCGGCCGCTGTCGGAAACACTGCCGTAGGCGGAAATGATGCGCGCCCTGACTTTGGCCTCAGGGGCGTGCGGCAGATATTCGAAGGTGGTCGTCTCGTCGGCTGCGAGCAGCTTGTCGCGGGGCAGGATTTCCTGCGCCGACAGGGTGATGCGGATTTTCTGCGGTGCGCCTTCGACCAGGGTGCGCGCATCGCCGAGATATTCGACTTCGTAGCCCAGCGTCTCGCCGGTTTCCGGATCCTTCAGCGCCTTGCCGGGGCGCAACACGTTCCAGCGCGTGGTGCCGGCCGGACCGCCGGTAGCGAAAGCGTCATCGCCCGTGCCCAGCACCACGCGTTCGGCATTGGTACCGAGAATGTAGGGCGCCGTATCCATGTCGCCCTTGGCGACCACGCGCGGCTGGGCCAGGAAGGGATGGATCACGCGCACGGGGATGGCGGGAATGGCGTCATCGACAATCTCGCTGGCGCGCACGCCCGGCGAGAGCCTGACCGTGGGCATGCCGCTTTTGTCGCCTTTCACCAGCGCCAGACGCGGTTCGGCACCGCTTCGATCCAGCACGATGAGGTCGCCCGGATAAATCCAGTGCGGATCCTTGATGGCGTCGCGGTTAAGGCCCCAGATTTGCGGCCAGCGCCAGGGATCCTTGAGAAACTTGCCGGAAATGTCCCACAGGGTGTCGCCCTTCACCACGACGTACTTCTCGGGTGCATTTTCCTGCAGGGCAAGCGTGTCGGCGAAGGCCGGCGCGGCCAGCATCAGGGCGAGTGAAACGACGAATGGACGCACGGGAAAACCCTCCATTTAGACTTGGTCTAATCCGCTATTGAAAATATACTGTGCGCCTGATTACGGCGACTTTCTGCCCGATATTTAGGGACTGCGCGGCATGCGACGCAGATTCCGCATCAAAGTGTGCGCCCAGCCCATTCATTCGTAAAGTGTTTTCATGGCCAGACTCGACATACTGCATTATCCCGATGTGCGTCTCCATACCATCGCCAAGCCGGTCGCTGCGGTCGATGCGCGCATCCGCACGCTGGTCGAAGACATGTTTGAAACCATGTACGCTGCCAATGGCATCGGCCTGGCCGCGACCCAGGTCAACGTGCACGAGCGCGTCATCGTCATGGATCTGTCCGAAGCGCGCAACGAACCCAGGGTGTTCATCAATCCCGAACTCGTCGCGCAGAGCGGCAGCCGGGAGGGCGAGGAAGGCTGCCTGTCGGTGCCCGGCATCTATGACAAAGTGACGCGCGCCGAACGGGTGAGCGTACGCGCGCTCGACCACGACGGCCAAGCGTTCGAACTGGAGGCCGATGGCCTGCTGGCGGTCTGCATCCAGCACGAAATGGATCATCTGGTCGGCAAGGTCTTCGTCGATTATCTTTCCGGTCTGAAACGCACCCGGATCAAAACCCGGCTCCTCAAACAGGCGCGCGAACACCGCCCGGACCCCGCGCCCACCCGCGCTTCACTCTGACTGCCATGACGCCCCTCGCCCCCGC
>CAZOVQ010000143.1:0-4941 GCA_964583195.1 uncultured Thiobacillus sp. | reverse complement strand
CGGCGGCCGGGCCGGGCTTGCCACCGAAGCGCGCCGCCTGCACGCGCTGAGCAAAGCCGGCCTGCGCGTGCCCGTCGTCTTCGACGAAACGGGTGACTGGCTGCTGCTGTCCGACCTTGGCGATACGACGCTCGAGTCGCTGCTCCGCCGCGCCGCGCCGGACGCGCGGCTGGCGCTGTGGCAGCATGGGGCGGACTACCTGCTGCGCGCGCACCAGGCGGGGGAATATCTCTCGCAGGCCTTTGCCCGCAATTTCGTGTGGTCCGACGCGGCGGGCCTGGGCGCCATCGACTTCGAGGACGACGCGGCAACCGCGATGCCCCTGGCCGACGCGCAGACGCGCGACTGGCTGGCCTACTGCTTTTCCACCACGCTCCACCTGGACGACCATCTGCCGGCCTTGCGCGACGCCCTGGCGGCTCGGCTCGACGCCGAATCTCCCCGCGTGCGTGCCGGACTGCGCCGCGCCTGCGCCCGCACCGCCTGGCTGCGCCATCTGGGCCGGCTGCCGCGCACCATGCAGCGCACCGACGTGCGCAAAACGCTAGGTTTCGGCCGCCTGGCGGCCCTGTACGGGCATAATCCCACTTCGATCCCGTCCGCCTGCAACGATGACGCCTGAATCCTCCGGCCCCGCCCCGGAAGCCCCGTCGAATCCCGAGCTGATGGCGCAGGCGCGCGCCTTCGAGGCGGCGGGCGACTGGTTCGAAGCGGGCCGCTGCTACCAGCGCGTGCTGGATGCCGATCCCGCCCATGCCGAAGCGCATGGCCGGCTCGGCGCCATCGCCCTGCGCGCGGAGCAGCCCGCGGCTGCGCTCGCCTGTTTCGCCGCGGCTCTGGAGTCCGAGCCGACGCAGGCCGAAGCCTGGATCGGCTACATCGACGCGCTGTTTCTGGCCGGACAAATCGACGAGGCGCGTGCGTTGTTTGCGCAGGCGCGCGAACAGGGACTCGATGGTGAGGCGGCCGATGCGCTCGCCGATCGCATCGGCCTGGCGCCGGACGAACGGCCGGAAGCGTTCCTGAAGCTTTTCGAGGCCGGGCGTCACGCTGACGCCATCCGGCGCGCGCGCCATGATAGCGCGTGATCCCGACGCCGCCGCCGGCTGGAAGGTGCTGGGGCTGGCGTTCAAATTGCAGGGGCGCGACGCCGATGCGCTCGACCCGCTGCTGCGCGCCGCCGAGCTTGCGCCGGACGAAGCCGAAGCCCAATACAACGCCGCGCTCGTTTTGCACACCCTGGGCCGGGCGGACGAAGCCGAACCGCACTACCGCGATGCCTTGCGCCTCGACCCCGTGCACGAACGTGCCCGGCTCAACCTCGGTGCCCTTTATCACGCACAGGGCCGCTACGGCGAAGCCGAAGTGGCCCTGCGCGAAGCCCTGCGCATACGTCCCGACCACGCACGCGCCCACGCCAGCCTCGGCGCCGTCCTGTTGGCGCAGGGACAGCTCGCGGCTGCCGAAGCAAGCTGCCGCTGTGCCCTCGACTGCGCACCCTGCGACGCCGCCGCCCTCGACACCCTCGGCGCGGCAGCGTTGCGCCGGAACTGTCCGGACGAAGCCGAAGCCCGGTTTCGTGAAGCCCTGCTCTGCGATCCGACATTCATGCCGGCGCAGCGCGGCCTGGCGCGCGCGCTGCTGCGTCAGAAACGGCTTGCCGAAGCCGAAGCCGCATTTCGCGCCGCCCTGCGCCTCGCGCCTGATGATGCCGCTGCGCACGCGGGGCTCGGCGATGCGCTGCGCGCCTGCAAACGGCTGACCGAGGCAGAAAGCGCGTACCGAACCGCGCTCGAAACCTGCCCCGACGATGTCGAAACCTGCAACAGCCTGGGGCTGGTGCTGAACGAAGCCGGCCGCCCGGCGGAAGCGCTGGCCCTGTTCGAGGCGATCACGCAGACCCATCCGGGCAACCCCGGCGCGTTGAGCAATCTTGCGCAGGCGCTGCTCGCCCTGGGGCGGACGGACGAAGCCGAAGTCCGCCTGCGCGAGGCGCTCGACGCCCAGCCGGACAACGCGGCGCTCCATAGCAACCTGCTCTATCTGCTCACGCTCGCACGGGACGACGCGGATGCGGTGGCCGCCGAGCACCTGCGCTACGCCGCACGCTTCGAAACGCCGCAGCGGGCAGCGTGGCGTGCGCACGGCAACGTGCGCGACCCCGAACGCCGGCTGCGCGTCGGCTTCGTCTCGGCGGACCTGTACGCGCATGCAGTCGCCTCGTTCCTCGCGCCCATCCTGCCGCATCTGGCGGCGCAGCCCGGACTCGAGCTTTACGCTTATTCCTGCGGCGACATCGACGACGAAATCAGTCGCAGCCTGCGCGCAGGGTTTGCCCACTGGCGTGATGCCGCCCGCCTCGACGACGATGCGCTGGCCGACGCGATCCGCGCCGACGGCATCGACGTGCTCATCGACCTGTCCGGACACACTGCCGGAAACCGGCTGCCGATGTTCGCGCGCAAGCCCGCGCCGGTGCAGGCGAGCTGGATCGGCTACCCTAACACGACCGGACTGAGCACGATCGACTACTATCTCTGCGACCGCGGCTTGCTGCCGCCGGGGCTGGCCGATGCGCGCTTTTCCGAGAAACTCGCGCGGCTCTACAGCAACGCCGCCTTCCAGCCCTACGCTGCGTCGCCGCCGGTCAACCCTCTGCCCGCGCTGAAAAATGGCTACCCGACCTTCGGCAGTTTCAACCGCGCCAACAAGATCAATCGCGAGACGGTCGCACTGTGGTCGCGTCTGCTGCGCGCCGTGCCCGAAGCGCGTCTGCTGCTGGGCGGCGTGCCGCCGGACGAATTCCGCGCTGCCTTCGCCGCCTGGTTCGAAGCGCAAGGCGTGGCCGCCTCGCGCATAGAGCCGCACCCGCGCTGCGACATGGCGGCCTATCTCGCCCTGCACCACCAGGTCGACCTTTGCCTCGACACCTTTCCCTACAACGGCGGCACGACGACGCACCATGCCCTGTGGATGGGCGTGCCGACCTTGACCGTCGCCGGACAAAGCGCACGCGACCGGGTCGGCGTTGCCATCCTGTCGCAAGTGGGCCTGGAGCGTTTTGCGGCCGCCGACGTGGCGGATTTCGTCGCGCGCGGCGTCCACTGGGCGAGCCAGCCCGACGAACTCGCCGCCCTGCGCGCCGGCTTGCGCGCGCGCATCGCCGCCGCCCCCGCGCGACTGCCAGAGACCGTCGCTGCCGGATTGACGCAAGCCCTGCGCGTCATGTGGCGCCGCTGGTGCGCGGCACTGCCCCCCGCCTCCTTCGGCCAGTCGCTGGACGAAGGAGGCAGTATCGTCACTTTGGAGGAGACGGCATGAGCGCCGGCAGAAAAACCCCGATTTTCGTCACGCGGCCGCTGCTGCCACCGCTCGAAAACTTCATACCCTACCTCGAGGCAATCTGGCAATCGGGCTGGCTCACCAACAACGGCCCTTTCCACCAGCGTTTCGAGCAGGCGCTGTGCGATTACCTGGGCGTGCGTCACGTCTCGCTTTTCGCCAACGGCACGCTTGCACTCGTCACCGCCCTGCAGGCGCTGCGGGTTCAGGGCGAAGTCATCACCACGCCGTATTCCTTCGTCGCCACCGCGCACGCCTTGTTGTGGAACGGCATCAAGCCCGTGTTCGTCGACATCGACCCGGAAACGCTCAACATCGACACCGCGAAAATCGAGGCCGCGATCACGCCGCGCACCACCGCCATCCTGCCCGTCCACTGCTACGGCCACCCCTGCGACGTCGTCCGCATCCAGGAAATCGCCGACAACTACGGGTTGAAAGTGATCCACGATGCCGCCCATGCCTTCGGTGTGCGCCGGGGAGGCGAAAGCGTGCTCGCGCACGGCGACCTGTCGGTCCTGAGCTTCCACGCCACCAAGGTCTTCAATACCTTCGAAGGCGGCGCCATCGTCTCGCACAGCGACAAGGCCAAGCGCCACATCGATCATCTCAAGAATTTCGGCTTCGTCGACGAAACCACCGTCGTCGCCCCCGGCATCAACGGCAAGATGAGCGAAATCAACGCCGCGTTCGGCCTGCTCCAGCTCGAAGGCATCGACGCGGCCATCGCCGGGCGGCAGTCGATCGACGCGAGCTACCGGCGCGGCCTCGCCGACGTTGCCGGCATACGCTGTCTGGGCGACGCGGGTGAAGAACGCGCCAACTACGCCTACTTCCCCATCCTCGTCGGGCCGGAGTATCCGCTGAGCCGCGACGAACTTTTCGCCCGGCTGCGCGAACACGGCATCGTCGCGCGCCGCTATTTTTATCCGTTGATTTCCGACTTTCCCATGTACCGCGAAATGCCCTCTGCCGCTGCCGCCAATCTTCCGGTCGCGCGCCGTGCCGCCGACAGCGTGATCTGTCTGCCGATCTATCCGGGGCTCGCCGAAGATGAGGTGGATGCCATCGTTCAACAGATCGCGTGCGTGAACCGCTAGTGTGGTGTTTCATTCTTGCTGGAACTTATATAGCGACGTAGGGCGGGAATACCTTCCCGCCGCAACGCACCGTGGGATGGCCGGGATGTCGGCAAGGTGTTGCCGACCTACAGCCTGGTTCGCCGGTCTCTGGGCCAACGCGTCTGATCCACCGATCATTCCGGGACTGCAAAATGGCTAATGGACAATTGGGGTTTATCTGGAAGAAATAGAAAGCTGGGTTCGTCGTCGATTTCACTGTGATTTTCCGAAACCCCTGCACAACCCCACGTAGCCGCCGCGCCATGATTTTCCGACACGAAACGCACGCTGTATCGGCGGTTTCGGCCGGGCAGTTTTTCCGTTTTCCGCATGGATTCCGGATCGCCGGACAGGGGGCGACCCGCCCGGCCGCTCACGCGGCCAGCACCGTCCAGCGCCGCAGGTTGTGCGCGATCGCCAGGCGCGTGAAGTGCAGGGCGTTCTTCTTCAATCCCTCGTAACGACACCTCGCCAGCGA
>CAZOVQ010000142.1:1020-4970 GCA_964583195.1 uncultured Thiobacillus sp. | reverse complement strand
ACCCCGCGAATGATGGAGCGGCCGACCTGGCTGCCGATGGCGCGCGCGGCGGATTTGGCGAGCGCTTCGACCGCGCTTTCGCGGCGGCCGCTGCCGCCGAGCACACTGCCGAAGACGCCGCCTACGCTCGCACCGCCAGTGGATTCCGCCTGTTTGGCGGCCTTGGCGTCGGCTTTGGCTTGGGCTGCGGCCTGTGCGTCCGCCTCGGCCGCCTGCGCGGCTTGCTCGGTACGCGCCTTCAAGGTTTCGTAAGCTGATTCGCGATCCACGGTCTTGTCGTACACGCCCGCCACCAGCGAGGTCTGCATCAGGCGCTGGCGTTGCGCGTCGGTGATGGGCCCGATCTGGCCCTGCGGCGGCACGACGAAGGCGCGTTCGACCACGCCGGGCCGGCCCTTGGCGTCGAGGAAGGACACCAGCGCCTCGCCGACGCCGAGTTCGGTGATGGCGGCGTTCTCGTCGAGATCCGGATTGTCGCGCATGGTCTCGGCGGCGGCCTTGACCGCCTTCTGGTCGCGCGCGGAGAAGGCGCGCAGCGCGTGCTGCACGCGGTTGCCCAACTGCGACAGCACCTTGTCGGGGACGTCGGCCGGATTCTGGGTGACGAAGAACACGCCCACGCCTTTCGAGCGGATGAGCCGCACCACCTGCTCGATCTTGTCGACCAGCGCGTCGGGCGCGTCGTTGAACAGCAGGTGGGCTTCGTCGAAAAAGAACACGAGCTTGGGCTTGTCGAGGTCGCCGGCCTCGGGCAGGTTTTCGAAGAGTTCGGACAGAAGCCACAGCAGCAGCGTGGCGTAGAGCTTGGGCGACTGCATGAGCTTGTCGGCCGAGAGAATGTTGATCACGCCCCGGCCCTTGTCGGTCTGCATCAGGTCCGCGATGTTGAGCATGGGCTCGCCGAAAATCTGCTCGCCGCCCTGCGATTCCAGCTCCAGCAGACCGCGCTGGATGGCACCGATGGACGCGGCCGAGACGTTGCCGTATTCGGTGGTGAAGGTCTTGGCGTTTTCGCCGACGAAGGCGAGCATGGCGCGCAGGTCTTTCAGGTCGAGCAATAGCAAGCCGTTGTCGTCGGCCACCTTGAACACCAGATTCAGCACGCCGCTCTGCGTGTCGTTCAGGTCGAGCATGCGGCTCAGCAGCAGCGGCCCCATGTCGGAGACGGTGGCGCGCACCGGATGGCCCATTTCGCCGAAGGCATCCCAGAAGGTGACGGGGTATCCGGTGTGTTCAAAGCCTTCGAGTTTCAGCAGTTCGATGCGCTCGGCGACCTTGGCGTTGCCGCCGCCGGGCTGTGAAATGCCCGAGAGATCGCCCTTCACGTCGGAGGCGAAGCAGGGCACGCCGATGTTGGAAAAATGCTCGGCCAGCGTTTGCAGCGTGACCGTCTTGCCGGTGCCGGTGGCGCCGGTGACGAGGCCGTGGCGGTTGGCCATTTGTGGCAGGATGAAAAGTTCGGTGGCGTCGTGCTTGGCGATCAGGAGGGGCTCGGTCATGGCGGTTTCCGGTGGCGGGATGTGACGGAATTCTAGCGGCTTCGCCGGAGGGGAATGTGAAGGAGTGTATAGAAGCGTTTTCTGATATTCCCGTATCATCGGCCTGAACGACAGAAGGGAGCGCAGCATGACAACAGAGAAACCCCTGCACGACATCGTCATTGTGGGCGGCGGTGCGGGCGGTCTGGAACTGGCGACGCGGCTGGGGGACCGGCTGGGTAAAAAGAAGCGCGCGCGCATCACGCTCATCGACGCTTCGCCCTCGCATCTGTGGAAACCGCTGCTGCATGAAGTGGCGGCGGGCAGCCTCGATTCCTACGCCGAACGGCTGGAGTACCTGGCGCAGGGGCACTGGCATGGTTTCACGTTTCGCCTCGGTCGCATGGACGGCCTCGACCGCGCCAGCAAACAGGTGAGCGTGGCCCCCACGCTGGATGAAAACGGCACCGAGATCATTCCGCGCCGGCTGTTCAAATACGACACCCTCATCATCGCCGTTGGCTCGGTCGCCAACGACTTCGGCGTGCCCGGCGTGGCCGAACACTGCGTGATGCTCGATACCCCCGAGCAGGCGCGCGAATTCCACCGTCGCCACATCAACGCCTGCCTGCGCGCCAACACGCAGAAGGAAGCCGTGGCGCCCGGCCAGCTCACCGTCGGCATCGTCGGCGCGGGCGCGACCGGCGTCGAACTCGCGGCAGAACTGCACGACACCACGCGCGAGCTGTCGTCCTACGGCATGGATCACATCGAGCCGGACAAGAGCCTGAAGCTGCTCATCGTCGAAGCGTCGGATCGCATCCTGCCCGGCCTGCCGCCGCGTCTCTCCAGCGCGGCCGCAGACCGCCTGAGGGCGCTGGGCGTGGAAATGCACGTCAACGAGCGTGTCGTCGAAGTCCGCAAGGACGGCATGTTGACCGCCGACGGCAAGTTCATTCCCGCCAGCATGATGGTGTGGTCCGCTGGCATCAAGGCCCCGGATTTCCTCAAGGACATCGACGGCCTGGAAACCAACCGCCTCAACCAGCTGGTGGTCAAGGCCACACTGCAAACCACGCGCGACGACAACATCTTCGCGCTCGGCGACTGCGCCGCCTGCCCCATGCCCAACGGCCGCAATGTGCCGCCCCGCGCACAGGCCGCGCACCAGCAAGCCTCGCTCATGGCCAAGGCCATCTGCCGGCGCTTTCGCGGCAAGCCCTTGCTGGAATACGAATACCGCGACTACGGCTCGCTTGTCGCGCTGGGGCGGTTTTCCACCGTGGGCAACCTCATGGGCGGGCTCAGCGGCGGCAGCATCATGATCGAAGGCGCGATGGCGCGGGTGGTGTACTGGTCATTGCACAAGATGCACCAGATTGCCCTGCACGGCTGGTTCAAGACCGCGTTGTCGACCTACGCGCATTTCATCAGCACGCCGACGCGGGCGCGGATCAAGCTGCACTAGGCCTTTTGCCTGATTGGCGTGTGATTTTCACACAGAGGAAACAGAGCCAAATCAGCCACGCTTTCCTCTGTTTTCTCTGTTTACTCTGTGTTCAGGATAAACGGGGTCACAGGATAAACGGGGTCAGACACGATATCAGCGTTTACTCGCGCTTCCGCGGGCGCCCCACCCCTTGGACGCCGCCCGCCGCTTTCCTATTGCCTCGCTTTCATCCCTGAACCGCTCCCCGCCCAGCGCCCAGCTTTTATGCGTGCAATCACGGATTGCTGCCAGATCGCCCCGATCGATCGCCGTAGCGAACAGCGCCTGGTAAGCCTCTTGCCTTTCCGCATCATCCCGCCCCAATCTGGAATATTCCTCGTGCGATGACAGCCAATCCGCATTCGGCCCGCCCTCGCCCAACAGATTACGACGATGGCTCGACCACGGATAGTCCTTTGGCGCAGCCACCATGCCCACCCTCACAGGATTCAGTTCGATGTAGCGCACCAGCGTCAACAAATAGCGCTCGCTGTCCACCACCGTCGCGCGATAGCGGCCCTCCCACAACGTCCCGCTGCGCTTGTAGGTGTAATTGAAATACAGCACGTAGCGCCGGCCCAGCGATTGAAACGTCTTACCGATACCGTCTTCGAACTCCGGCGTCGCCAGCAAGTGGACATGATTCGTCATCCACACATACGCATGAATCGCCAGCCCGTGCTTGGCCGCCGCCTCGACCAGCGCATCCCGAAAGAACTGGTAATCCGCCTCGGCCGCAAAAATCAACTGCCGGTTATTGCCGCGCTGAATGATGTGCTGCGGCCGGCCGGGGATGACGTAACGAGGAAGACGCGCCATGGGTGCTCAGGTCGGAACAGGAATGGCCCCAATCATAGGACAAATAGACGATATCGTGTCTGACCCCGTTTTTCCGTTTAATATCGTGTCTGACCCCGTTTTTTTTCGTTTTTCCGTTTACCCCGTTTTTCCGTTTCGAATAGCACTTCAGCGTATCCACCCCT
>CAZOVQ010000142.1:0-995 GCA_964583195.1 uncultured Thiobacillus sp. | reverse complement strand
CGCAAGAGCCTCATGCGTTTCCAGATAGGCCGCCGTAATTTCCGCGCGGTGGAATACATCAGGGATCACCCCATACAGCAAGGCCACCAGGGCAAACAAGGTTAGCCCCCGAACACCCCATACAGAAAGCGGCGATGGTGCCGGGGCCGCACGACCCTGAAAATGCACGCCCAACGCCAGCCCTACAATCAGCGCCAGCCATGTCTGGGTGTAAGGAATCACAATCATGCCGTCAACCATGGACTGGACAAGCGCCCCAACCAGAGACACGGCCAGCGCGAGCCGCAACACATCGCCTTCCTGTCGCAAGGGTCGCACAAACGCCCACAAGCCATACCCCACCAGCGCCATGGCTGCAAGCATCGCCGGAAACCCCCACTCAGCCGCCAGTTGCAGCACCGCATTGTGCGGGTGTGCCGCTACCGGATTGGGATACGCCGCAAAATGCATGGGCCCGATCCCGAACCAAGGGTTTTCCAGCGCGTATTGCCAAGCCAAACCCCAGATCACCTCACGGGCACTCAGGGTAGACAGATTATCCAGCCGGTTTTCCACCCAGGCTTCCATACCCAACCAACCGGGAACGAGATAAAACAGCAGCCAGTAGGCCAAGAGCCCCAACCCGGCAGCCGCGAACTGAATTCGCATCCAGGGCCAAGCCCGTGCACCGGCCCAGGCCAGTAACACGAGATGCGCCACCCCGAGCGCCACCCAACTGCCGCGCGTGCCCGACACGAACACCAGCATCCACCATGCCGTCAGCAAAAGAAACCACCCCACCGCAAAACGTGGTTTTATACACAAGCCCCAGGCCAGCAAGGGAATCAGCATCGTGGCGATCTGGCCAAAAAAACGGCGATTGGAAAACGTGCCTTCGAATAGCAGAAGGGTATCGAGCCGCACCCCCTCTGCCACGGCAGCGAGATAGCCAGCCATCACATTTACCAAAACTAAAAGAGCAACACCACCGATCATCCACACAAAAATCCGGAGTG
>CAZOVQ010000141.1:0-5008 GCA_964583195.1 uncultured Thiobacillus sp. | reverse complement strand
AACGCGTCGAGGATGTGCTGCTCAATCGCCGCGAGGACTCCACCGAACGGCTGGTCACCTTCGCCGAAAACGTGAAAGCCGGCGCGAAAGAAAAGGTCGTCGATCTCGCGTGGCGCAGCCTGCCGGTCGCCGAGCGTTTGAGTCATGCGCTGGTGCAGGGCATCACCGAATACATCGTCGAAGACACCGAAGAAGCGCGGCTCACGGTCGAGCGCCCGCTGCACGTCATCGAAGGCCCGCTTATGGCCGGGATGAACGTCGTCGGCGACCTCTTCGGCGCGGGTAAAATGTTCCTGCCGCAGGTCGTCAAATCCGCACGCGTGATGAAGCAGGCCGTGGCCCACTTGATCCCCTACATCGAAGCGGAAAAAGCCAGCGGCGGTGCGACCAGCGCCGGCAAGATCGTGATGGCCACGGTGAAGGGCGACGTGCACGACATCGGCAAGAACATCGTCGGCGTGGTGCTCGGCTGCAACGGCTACGAAATCGTCGACCTGGGCGTGATGGTGCCGGCGCAGAAGATTCTCGACACCGCGCGCGAAGTCGGCGCGGACATCATCGGGCTGTCTGGCCTCATCACCCCCTCGCTCGAAGAAATGGCCTTCGTCGCCAGCGAGATGCAGCGTCAGGGCTTCACCCTGCCCTTGCTCATCGGCGGCGCGACGACTTCGCTCGCGCACACGGCGGTGAAGATCGAGCCGAATTACCTGCACCCGGTGGTGTACGTGAAGGACGCGTCGCGCGCCGTCGGCGTCTGCACCCAGCTGCTCTCGCAAGACCTGCGCGACGCCTTCGTGGCAGAAACCCGCGCCGACTACGCGCAAACCCGCGAGCGGCATCTCAAGCACAAGTCCGACACCGTGCGCCTGCCGCTTCTTGATGCCCGCGCCAACAAGGTCAAGATCGACTGGGCGGCCTACACCCCGCCCGTGCCGAAGCAGCCCGGCGTGCAGGTGTTGAAGGCTTACGATCTGGCGAAGCTGGTGGACGTGATCGACTGGACGCCGTTCTTCGCCGCGTGGGAGCTGCACGGCAAATTCCCCAAGATACTCGACGACGAAGTCGTCGGGGTGGAAGCGACCAAGTTGTTCAAGGACGCGCAGGCCATGCTGCACAAGATGGTTAGCGAAAACTGGGTCGAAGCGCGCGCCGTGTTCGGCCTCTTCCCGGCCAACTCGGTCGATGACGACGACATCGCCGTCTACACCGACGAGTCCCGTACCGACACGCTGATGACTTGGCACAACCTGCGCCAGCAGATGAAAAAGCCCGAAGGCCGCGCCAACCTGTGTCTTGCCGACTTCGTCGCGCCCAAAGATTCCGGCAAGGCGGATTATCTCGGCGCGTTCGTCGTCACCGCAGGCATCGGCGAAGAAGCCCGCGCCAAAGCCTTCGAAGCCGCGCACGACGACTATTCCGCCATCCTCTTCAAATCGCTGTGCGACCGCCTTGCCGAAGCCTTCGCCGAGCATTTGCATTTGAGAGTCCGCCGCGAATTCTGGGGCTACGCCGCGGATGAAAGTTTGAGCAACGACGACCTCATCGCCGAGAGCTATCAAGGCATCCGCCCCGCCCCCGGCTACCCCGCCTGCCCCGAACACAGCGAAAAAGCCGAGCTTTTCCGCGTGCTCGACGCCACCGCCGCCATCGAAGTCACCCTCACTGAAAACTTCGCCATGTGGCCGGCGGCGGCGGTGGCGGGCTTCTATCTCTCGCACCCCGAAAGCCAGTATTTCGCCGTCGCCAAGCTGGAAAAAGACCAGGTGGAAAGCTACGCCCAGCGCAAAGGCTGGGATCTGAAAACGGCGGAACGCTGGCTCGCGCCGAATCTGGGGTATCAGCCCGGTTGAAAATTCAACTGCGCCGTTTCAGCCAGAGCAGCCCGCCGACAACTGCACCCAAAAGCGCGCCGCCCGGCCCGGTGATGAAGAGCCCCAGCAAAGGACCCTGATTCGCTTCTGGTGCGAAGAGCATCGGGCCGAAAAACCCGCCCACAAATCCGATCCCGCCCAGCACCAGCGCACCGGTGCCGGCGTAGACCGGCAGGCCGTTCGTATCCGGAGATTCCAGCCCGCACCAGATACGGCGCGCGGCCCAGAACGCAAACCCCAGCGCGATGAGCGGCTGCGCCCAGGCGAGCGGCGACGGCAGCAGCACGGTGGTCAACAGGAACATCGCTAGCCAGGCGCCGAAGAATGCGGCGACGGCAAACGCCCAACGGGCCGGCGTGCTCATGTGCGGCTCACCATCGCTGTTCGAGCAGTTTCTCCAGCCAGAAGAGCCCGATCACCGTCTTGGTCTCGCAGATGCGTCCGTCGCGCAGCCACTGCATCGCCTCGGCGAACGGCAGGCGGAACACTTCCAGGAATTCGTCGGCGTCGCGGCCGTGTTCGCCCTCGACCAGCCCGCGCGCGAGGTAGAACGCCAGCCGCTCGTTGGAGTAGCCGATGCACGGGTAGATCGTCGTGACTTCGCGCCACTCGCTCGCGGTGTAGCCGGTTTCCTCGCGCAGTTCGCGCTGCGCGCAGGTGAGATCGGATTCGTTCGGGTCGATCTTGCCGGCGGGGAATTCGATGAAATCGCGGTGCAGCGGGTAGCGGTGCTGGCGTTCGAGCAGCACGTCGCCGTTGTCGAACACGGGAATGACAACGACAGCACCGGGATGGATGAGGTATTCGCGGGTCGATTCACCGCCGTTGGGCAGGCGCACACGGTCGCGCTTGACGTGCATGAGCCGGCCCTGGAAGACGGTTTCGGAATCGAGTTGCGTTTCGGTCAGGTCGGGGGTATCGGTTTTCATGTCCGCGATGATAGCTGCGCCTGAAAATCCGGACAAAAAAATGCCGGGTTCTCGCGAACCCGGCCGAATGGAGGAGACATGCCCCTCGTTGCGGAGAACTTCCTGCTTGCGGAACAGGCAGCAAGCAAGCACATGCTACGAAGTGCGGGGCAGTCTGTCTCTACAACTTTAGTTGTAGATGAACACTATCTACTTGTTTTTAAACGATATTTAGTTCCAAAAACCTGCTCAAACCGGCCTAAAACCGGCAGGATTCCGGGATTTTTCCGGCGCAGACGTCCGGATTTCAGGCGGGCCGCAGGGTGTCGCGCAGCGCGGAGTACTGCCGACGGCTGACGGTGAGCTTTTCGTCCAGGCCGTCCAGGCGCAGGAAATGGCCTTCCTCATCGCCAGGCAGTTTGCCGATTTCGCGGATGCGCTGACGCGCAACGAGACAGTTGCGATGGATGCGCAGGAAAACCTGGGCAAATTCACCTTCCAGACGGGTGAGCGATTCTTCCAGCAGAAATTCGCGCGCAGCGGTACGTACAGTGACGTATTTGAGTTCGGCCTTGAGATAGAGGATGTCGTCGACGGGGATGAGGACTATGCGCCCCTTTTCGCTGACCGACAGGTGGGTACGCGCACGCGGATAGGCTTCGCGCAGCTGTTCAAGCGCATGGGGATTGAGCCGGTGCGCACGCGACAGCGCCCGCACCAGCCGGTCAGCCCGCACCGGTTTCAAGAGGTAATCGACGGCGTTGAGTTCGAAGGCCTGGCAGGCATAGGCGTCGTAGGCCGTGCTGAAGATGATGGCCGGCGGCGCAGGCAGGCGATTCAGATGCGCCGCGCATTCAAGGCCATCCATGCCGGGCATGCGGATGTCGAGCAGGACGGCATCGATGGTCTGGCGCTGCACCTGGCTGACGGCGTCGAGGCCATTTTCAGCTTCGCCGACCACCTCCACGGGCAGGTCGGCCGCGCAGTCGGCCAGCACGTCACGCAGCCGGCGACGCGCGGGGGCTTCATCATCGACGATCAGGACGCGCAGGGGCGGGCAAGGTGCGCTCACGGGGGGTGGTATTGCGTTCACGGGTATAGGGCATCACGATATGCACCTGATAAACGGCCCCCATGGGCTCGGACTTGAGCTGGGCATCCAGATCAAAGTGCAGCATCAGCCGTTCGCGGATATTGGCCAGCGCAATGCGGTTGCCCTTGTGGTGGTTGGCTTCGGCCGCGACCGGATTGCGCACCACGACATGCACCTTGTCACTGCTGCGATAGATATTGAGGCTGATTTCGCCGCCGCCGGGTTGCGGTTCGATGCCGTGATACACCGCGTTTTCCACCAGCGGTTGGATCACCAGCGGCGGAATCAGCGCATCGGCCGGCATTTTCTGGATATGCCAGACGACCTGGAGACGGTCGCCCAGGCGCAGCTGTTCCAGTTCCAGGTAGGCCCGCGTCAGCGCCACTTCGTCTTCCAGTGGAGCCAGCTGGCGGGCATCGCTCATCAACGCGCGAAAGAGGTCGGCCATGTTTTCCAGCGCGTGCTCGGCGCGGCGCGGATCGCTGCGCACCAGAGACAGCACGGCATTGAGGCTGTTGAACAGAAAATGGGGACGAATCCGCGCCTGCAAGGCCTGCAGGCGGGCTTCGGTGATGGCGGGCGACAGGGCCTTGGCGCGCAGATTGAAATACACCAGCAGGCCGCCCCCCAGCGCCAGGGCTATGAGGCCGACCAGAACAGGGGAAACCCAGGCCTGCCCCTCGGACAGCGGCGCAACCCACCCCGCCACCGCAACCGGAACTGCAACGGCAACACCCAGCGTTGCCCCCACACCTTTTATATAGGGCAGACTGCGCAGCCACCGGCTGGCCGCACACAGGGCCAGCAAACTCAGCAACAAGGCGGGCTGCGCCAGCGCCGACAGGGCGATGAAATCGGCCCAGAACCCGGCAAGGTCGGCCACCCGTGCAATCCCCCCCGCCACCAGCACCGCCTCGACGGTCAGCGCAATGCGCAGACTCACGCCCAGGTGGCAGAAGTTCGGCAATTCGACCGGCCGGTTGTTATGATGCCTCTTTTTCATCCCCTGCTTTGTAGCCCCATGAGCACGTCATCGACGCCCCCTGAAGGCGCCTGGTCCGGCCGTTTTTCCGAACCGGTCTCCGAAATCGTCAAACGCTACACCGCGTCGATTCCCTTCGATTATCGGCTGGCCG
>CAZOVQ010000140.1:0-5011 GCA_964583195.1 uncultured Thiobacillus sp. | reverse complement strand
CGCGGATGGCGGCGAGCTTGGCGCGGCGCTCGGCAATGATCTGGTTTTCGTCGAGGGCGGAGGCGGTGGTTTCGATATTCATGGTCAAAGGCGTCAATCGCCGAAATAGGCGACTTCGAGTTGGAGTGAGGGGGCAGCGCGACGCATCACGTCGTCGGCGGTGGCAAGTCGCGCTACGCCTGCATTGCGTGCAGCGGTCAGGTGGATGGCGTCGAGCGTGCGCAGCGGAACCGGATGGGCACCGTCGAGCACGCGTAAGGCATCGTTCAGCAGGGGATCGTCATACGGTACGATGTGGAAATACCCTTCGGCCAGATGACGGGTGAATTCGGTGCGTGCCAAGTTTAGATAGTCCTGCGTGATCTGCCCGGTGCGGGCACGGCGCGCCATGGCGCAATGCCATTCCAGCGTGCTCAGGCGGCTGATGGCGATGCCGTTGGCTTCACCGACAAAGCGTTCCACTTCGGTGGAAAAGACCTCGGCCACGTAGAGCTTGATGAGGACGCTGGTATCGAGATAAACCTCAGCCACGCGCGTCCCGGTCTTCGCGGATCAATACTTCGCTGGGAATTTCCTGAAACGGCAGTTGATCGCGTAGCCATTTGAGCGACGGCAGCTTGCGGGCTGGTGCAGCAGGCGTCACCGGCAGAATCCGCGCCACCGGCTCGCCGCGATTCATCACCAGCACCTCGTCGGCGTCGGCAAACATCTGGTCAGGGTGCGACAGACCTTCGCGGGCTTCGCGGATGGTCAGGGTTTTCATATGGGCTCTCCGCCGGAGCGAAACGTGACACAATTATAGCCAATGTGACACATTCCGCGCCAGCCCGGCGTCTGAATCGGCGTGCGACCCGTTGACTTTCGCTATCGGGCCCATAATTATGACCATATGACCATAATTGTGGGGCGAAACCATGCGTACCATACAGATCGTTGAAGCCAAGGCGCGCCTTTCAGCTTTGCTGGCCGACGTCGAAGCGGGCGAGGAAATCGCCATCACGCGTCACGGCAAGGTGGTTGCGCGCCTTGTCCCCGACAAGCCTCGCATGGCCGCCGAGGTATTCCGGCCGTTCTGGGGCGCGCCCGATTTCGATCTGACTGCGCCCGACGATCAGCCCGCCGAGCCGGTACCCAGCCTCGATTGAGCGATGCGCTACCTTCTCGACACCAATATTCTGATTGCGGCGATGAAAGGCACGCCTGCGGTGAGGGGACATCTGGAATCCACGCCGCTGACGCAGTTGATCCTGTCGCCCATTGTGCTGGGCGAACTCGAACTTGGCGTGGCAAAAAGCCAGTATCAAACGCAAAACGCCGCGCGTCTTGCCAGCGTGGCGAATTTGCCGCTTGTTCCGGTCGACGCCGAAACCAGCCGCCATTACGGTGAAATCCGCTCGATGCTCGAAAGCCGGGGCACACCGATTGGTGCCAACGATACCTGGATCGCTGCGCAGGCCAGGGCGCTGGGCGCGGTGATGGTGACCGACAACGTCGGCGAGTTTTCCCGAGTGCCGGGGCTGACTGTTGAAAACTGGCTGTTGTGACCCAAGCCGCTCAAACAGGCAGCGCCATTGATCTGCTGAATCGCGTCTTCGGCTACCCCGCGTTTCGCGGCGAGCAGGCGGCGATTATCGATACCATTTCGAGCGGTGCCGACGCGCTGGTGCTTATGCCCACCGGCGGCGGCAAGTCGCTGTGCTACCAGATCCCCGCCTTGTTGCGCGACGGCTGCGCGGTGGTGGTGTCGCCGCTGATCGCGCTGATGCAGGACCAGGTTGCGGCGCTGAAAGAGCTGGGCATCGCCGCCGCGTTTTTGAATTCCAGCCTGGACGGTGCCACCGCCATGCAGGTCGAATGCGATTTTTCGACCGGCAGGCTCAAACTTCTCTACGTCGCGCCGGAACGCCTGCTCACGCCGCGCTTCCAGAGCTTGCTCGACAATGCCTGTGTGTCGCTGTTCGCCATCGACGAAGCGCATTGCGTGTCGCAATGGGGGCACGACTTCCGGCCAGAGTATCTCGGCCTGTCGGCCCTGCACGAACGCTTTCCGGATGTGCCGCGCATCGCGCTCACCGCCACGGCGGATGCCACGACGCGCGCGGAAATCCTGCAGCGGCTGGACCTGGGCAGCGCGCGCGTCTTTGTTGCCAGCTTCGACCGGCCCAACATCCGTTACCGAATTTCCGAGAAGACCGACCCGCGCCGGCAACTGCTCGATTTTCTGGCGGAACACAAGGACGAGGCGGGCATCGTCTATTGCAGCACGCGCAAGAAGGTTGAAGAAACCGCCGAAGCACTCAAGCAGTCCGGCCTCGTTGCCTTGCCGTATCATGGCGGCATGGACAACGCCACGCGCGCCCGCCACCAGGAAAAATTCCTGCGCGAGGACGGCGTCGTCATGGTGGCGACCATTGCCTTCGGCATGGGCATCGACAAGCCCGACGTGCGCTTCGTCGCCCACCTCGACCTGCCGCGCTCGGTGGAGGGCTACTACCAGGAAACCGGCCGCGCCGGGCGCGACGGCGCACCCGCCGAGGCCTGGATGGCGTGGGGCCTGCAGGACGTCGTCACGCAACGGCGGTTCATCGACGAAAGTGAAGCCGAAGACACGCACAAGCGCATCGGCCACGCCAAGCTCGATGCGCTGGTCGGATTGTGCGAAGCCGCCAGCTGCCGCCGCGTCGCCTTGCTCGCCTACTTTGGCGAAACCAGCGCGCCTTGCGGCAACTGCGACGTGTGCCTGAACCCGCCCACCCTGTGGGACGGCACCGAGGCCGCGCAGAAACTGCTCTCCACCGTCTACCGCACCGGCCAGCGCTTCGGGGCTGGCCACGTGCTCGACGTGCTGCTCGGCAAATCCACGGAAAAAATCGAACGCTTCGGCCACAGTCAATTGAGCGTGTTCGGCATCGGCGCGAACCATTCAGAAAAAATATGGCGCGCCGTGCTGCGGCAACTGGTCGTGCGCGGATTGATGGAAGTCGACCACGCCGCCTACGGCGCGCTCAAGCTCACTGCCGCCGCGCGGCCCGTGCTCAAGGGCGAAGAAACCGTCATGCTCCGCGCCATCGAAATGCGGCCCGCGCGCAAGAAGTCGCGCCTGGCCCCCAGCTCCGGCGCCGGCGTCCACGATGACGAAGACCCGCTCTTCCTCGCCCTGCGCGCCTGGCGCCGCGAAACCGCCAATGAAAAAGGCGTGCCTGCCTACGTCATCCTGCACGACGCCACCCTGCGCGAGATCGCCGCGCGCCGTCCTGCCACGCTGGACGAACTGGGCGAGATATCGGGGCTGGGGACGAAGAAGCTGGAGGCGTATGGCGAGGCGGTATTGGCAGTGCTGGCGGCATGAAATGACCGGAGCCATGCTGGCCTGCCCGTGCCGCAAGCCGCGCCTGTGCTAGACTTCCGGCCATTCTTTCGGCCCGTTCGCGGTAAATTCCATGTCTGGCAGCACACTCGGTAAACTCTTCTGCGTCACCGTGTTCGGCGAATCGCACGGGCCGGCCATCGGCTGCGTCGTCGACGGCTGCCCGCCCGGCATGGCGCTCGAAGCCGCCGACGTGCAGCACGACCTCGACCGCCGCAAGCCGGGCACCTCGCGCCACGTCACCCAGCGCCAGGAATCGGACACCGCCGAAATTCTCTCTGGCCTCTATGAAGGCAAAACCACCGGCACGCCGATTGCGCTCCTGATCCGCAACGAAGACCAGCGCAGTAAGGACTACGGCAACATCGCCGACACCTTCCGTCCCGGCCACGCCGACTACACCTACACGCAAAAATACGGTTTCCGCGACCCTCGCGGCGGCGGGCGCTCGTCGGCGCGGTTGACTGCGCCCATCGTCGGCGCCGGCGCCATCGCCAAGAAGTGGCTCGCGGAAACCTATGGCGTGCGCATTCGCGGCTACATGAGTGCACTCGGCGAGGTGGAGATTCCCTTCGTATCGTGGGACGAAGTCGGCAACAACGCCTTCTTCGCACCCAACGCCGCCATCGTTCCCGAGCTGGAAGCCTACATGGACGCGCTGCGCAAATCCGGCGACTCGGTCGGCGCACGCTGCACGGTGGTAGCGGAAAAGGTGCCGGTGGGCCTGGGCGAGCCGCTCTACGACAAGCTCGACGCCGACCTCGCGCACGCGCTGATGGGGCTCAACGCCGTCAAGGGCGTGGAGATCGGCGATGGCATGGCGGCGGCGAAGCAGAAAGGCACCACGCACCGCGACGAGATCACCCCCGAAGGCTTCCTGTCCAACCACGCCGGCGGCGTGCTCGGCGGTATTGCTTCCGGGCAGGATCTGGTCTGCCACGTCGCGATCAAGCCCACCTCCAGCATCCGCCTGCCCGGCCGCTCCGTCGACCGCGCGGGCAATCCCATCGAGGTCGTCACCCACGGCCGTCACGATCCTTGCGTCGGCATCCGCGCCACGCCCATCCTCGAAGCGCTCATGGCCATCGTAGTGATGGACCATGCCTTGCGCCACCGCGCGCAATGCGGCGACGTGGTGCGCGGCACGCCGGTGATTCCCGGCCAGGCCTGACCCGCATGTTCCGGCAGCTACCGGGAACGCTGCTGGTGTGCATGAGCCAGGGCGCGGCGTGAACGTGCGCATGCACGACAAGACCCTTATCGTCGACGGCCGCGTGGGCATCACCGGTGGCCGCAACATGGCCGACGAATATTTCGATTACGACCGCGCCTCCACCGACAACATCCAGGCGTTTTCCGGCTACCGCAACCAGCGCCGCGCGCTCCTCAAAATGGGACTCGACATCCACGAGTACAAACCCGACCCGGCCAACCGCGCCACGCTCGTCTCGCGCGCCAACGACCCGGAAACAGCCGGCGCGCTGCCGACGAACCCGACCAGTACGTGCCGCTCACCAAGCGCGGTCAGGTTCGGCTGTGGCAACTGCTACCCTTGAAGCCGCTTCTGTAAACCGCCTGCGGAGGACTGTCATGCGCCTGCCCATCAGTCTCAAGATTTTCAGCATCACCCTGGCGCTGCTGGTG
>CAZOVQ010000139.1:0-5047 GCA_964583195.1 uncultured Thiobacillus sp. | reverse complement strand
TGTATGAGATCGCGCAGCGGACGATTCCGCTCACCGCGTCGTTCGAAATCGATGTCGACGATTACCGCATTGGGAACGGCGGTATCATTTTCCCCAACCCCAACGCGCCAACCGGACGCCTGCTGGGCCTGGCCGAAATCGAACGCCTGCTTGCCGGCAATCCGGATTCCGTGGTGGTGATCGATGAAGCCTACATCGACTTCGGCGGTGCGAGCGCCATTCCGCTGGTGGCCCGCTACCCGCAGTTGTTGGTGACGCGCACCCTGTCGAAGTCGCACGCGCTCGCCGGCCTGCGGGTCGGCTACGCCATCGGTCAGCCGCACCTGATCGAAGCGCTGACCCGGGTGAAGGACAGTTTCAATTCCTATCCGCTCGACCGCTTTGCCCAGGCCGGCGCGCTGGCCTCGATCGAAAATCGCGCTTATGTCGAGTCGATCTGCGCGCGGGTGATGGCGAGCCGCGACCGGCTGACGGCGGCAATGCAGGCCCTGGGGTTCGAGGTGTTGCCCTCGGCGGCAAACTTCATCTTCGCCCGCCATCCCTCGCACCAGGGCGCGGCGCTCGCCGCTGCCCTGCGCGAACACGGCATCGTCGTGCGCCATTTCGCGAATCCGCCCCGCATTGCTGATTTCCTGCGCATCACGGTGGGCACCGACGCGCAGTGCGACGCGCTGCTGGACGCATTGAAAACGCGGGCCGCCTGCTAGAATCCCCTTACAGCTTCGAAACCCGACGCCATGCGTACCGCACAAGTCAGCCGCCATACCCTGGAAACCCGGATTACGGTCAGCCTCAACCTCGACGGCAGCGGCGTTTCCCGACTCGCCACCGGCGTGCCCTTCCTCGACCACATGCTCGACCAGATTGCGCGGCACGGGCTCATCGACCTCGACATCCAGGCGCAAGGCGACCTGCACATCGACGCCCACCACACGGTGGAGGATACGGGCATCACGCTGGGTCAGGCTTTTGCGCAGGCGCTGGGCGACAAGCAGGGCATCCGCCGTTACGGTCACGCCTACGTACCGCTCGACGAGGCGCTGTCGCGCGTGGTGATCGACCTGTCGGGACGCCCCGGCCTGGAGTATCACGTCGATTTCACCCGTGCGCGCATCGGCGAATTCGACGTCGATCTCTTCCTCGAATTTTTCCGCGGTTTCGTCAACCACGCCGCGGTCACGCTGCACATCGACAACCTGCGCGGCATCAACGCCCACCATCAGGCCGAAACGATTTTCAAGGCCTTTGGCCGGGCCCTGCGCGTGGCGGTCGAAGCCGACCCGCGCATGACGGGCCGGATGCCTTCGACGAAAGGCAGCCTGTGAAGGCGGCCGATATTGCCGTCATCGACTACGGCATGGGCAATCTGCGCTCGGTGTCGAAGGCCATCGAGCACGTCGCACCGGCGCTGAGCGTGGTCGTGACCGCCGATCCGGCGGCCATCGCCGCCGCCGGCCGGGTGGTGTTTCCCGGGCAGGGCGCAGCGCCCGACTGTATGCGCGAGATCAACGCGCGCGGCCTGCGCGCGGTCATTGTCGAAGCGGCGAAGAGCAAGCCCTTTCTCGGCATCTGCATGGGCATGCAGGTGCTGTTCGAACACAGCGAAGAGGGCGACACCCCCTGCCTGGGCATTTTCCCCGGCACGGTGCAGCGTTTCCCGGACGAGGCGATGCGCGACGACGCGGGCAACCGCCTGAAGGTGCCGCACATGGGCTGGAACACCGTGCATCGTGCGATGCCGCATCCGTTGTGGACCGGCATCGACGACGGCGCGCGTTTCTACTTCGTGCACAGCTATTTCGTGCAGCCCGCCGCACCGGGAATCATCGCCGGCTTTTCGCACTATCCCTTCCCGTTCACCTGCGCGGTGGCTTCGGAAAACATCTTCGCGGTGCAGTTCCACCCGGAGAAAAGCCAGAATGACGGCCTTGCCCTGCTGGGCAATTTCGCAACCTGGAACCCGGACGATCGTGCGTCCGCCCGCGAGCTTGCCGGCGCGGCCTGCGCCTGATTCCCCGCCCTATACTTCCCTTCGTACGACCATGCTCATCATTCCCGCTATCGACCTCAAGGACGGCCACTGCGTGCGCCTGGAACAGGGCGAAATGGACCGTGCTACCGTCTTTTCCGAAGACCCGGCGGCCACCGCGCGACACTGGCGCGAGCAGGGTGCGCGGCGCCTGCATCTGGTCGACCTCAATGGCGCCTTCGCCGGCAAGCCGGTCAACGACGAGGCCATCCGCGCCATCGTCAATGCCGTGGGCGAGGAGATGCCGGTGCAGCTCGGAGGTGGCATCCGCGATCTCGCCACCATCGAGCGTTATCTCGACGATGGCGTGCGCTACGTCATCATCGGCACCGCCGCGGTAAAGAATCCCGGTTTCCTGCACGAAGCCTGCGACGCGTTTCCCGGTCACGTCATGGTTGGTCTGGATGCCAGGGACGGCAAGGTCGCGGTCGAAGGCTGGTCGAAAATCACCGGTCACGACGTCATCGATCTGGCCCGGCGCTTCGAGGGTTATGGCGTCGAGGCGGTGATCTACACCGACATCGGCCGCGACGGCATGCTGACCGGGGTCAACGTCGAGGCCACTCAGCGGCTGGCGCAGGCGTTGACGATTCCGGTCATCGCCAGCGGCGGCGTGACCAACATCGGGGACGTGCAAGCCTTGTCCAGCGTCGCACGGGACGGCATCATCGGCGCCATCACCGGTCGTGCGATCTATCAGGGCACGCTCGACTTCGCTGCGGCGCAGAAGCTGGCGGACGAGCTGGCCGGCGGCGTGTTTGGCGAATAAGTGATGCTTGCCAAGCGCATCATTCCCTGCCTAGACGTCACCGACGGTCGCGTCGTCAAGGGTGTCAACTTCGTTGAACTGAAGGACGCCGGCGACCCGGTCGAGATTGCGCGCCGCTACAACGAAGCCGGCGCCGACGAGCTGACTTTCCTCGACATCACGGCCTCGAGCGACAACCGCGATCTCATCCTCCACATCGTCGAATCCGTCGCCAGCGAGGTGTTCATTCCGCTCACCGTGGGGGGCGGCGTGCGTGCCGTGGCCGACGTGCAGCGCCTGCTCAACGCCGGCGCCGACAAGGTCGGCATCAACACCGCGGCGGTTACCCATCCCCAACTGGTCAAGGATGCGGCAGACCGTTACGGCAGCCAGTGCATCGTCGTCGCCATCGATGCCAAACGCAACGGTGACCACTGGGAAGTCTTCACCCACGGCGGGCGACGTGCCACCGGGCTCGATGCCGTCGAATGGGCGAAGAAAATGGAAGCGCTGGGCGCCGGCGAACTGCTGCTGACCTCGATGGATCGCGACGGTACCAAAAGCGGATTCGATCTCGAACTCACGCGCGCGATTGCCGACGCGGTGGCGATCCCCATCATCGCCAGCGGCGGTGTCGGCGAGCTGCGGCATCTGGTCGACGGGGTGCTGGAAGGCCATGCCGACGCTGTGCTCGCGGCAAGCATTTTCCATTTCGGAGAATTCACCGTTGACGAAGCCAAGCGATACATGAAGCAGTACGGCATCGAGGTGCGCCTGTGAGCGGCGCGTCGAACACGGATTGGCTCGACGCCGTGAAATGGGACGCCAACGGCCTGGTGCCGGCAATCGCGCAGGATGCGGCGACGGGCGACATTCTCATGGTTGCCTGGATGAACCGCGAAGCGCTGGAAGAAACCGCGCGCACCCTGCGCGGCGTGTATTTCTCGCGCTCGCGCAGGCGCCTGTGGCGCAAGGGTGAGGAGTCGGGACACGTGCAGAACGTCGCTGAAATCCGCCTCGACTGCGACAACGACGTGGTGCTGCTCCGGGTAGAACAAGTGGGCGGCATCGCCTGTCATACCGGACGGCGTTCGTGCTTCTTCCAGAAGTTCGAGAACGGTGCCTGGGTGACGACCGAACCGGTGCTGAAAAACCCGGGCGAGATATACTCATGAGCGACATCTTGGACCGGATCGCGGAAACGCTGGAGGCGCGCAAGCAGGCGTCGCCGGACAGTTCCTACGTGGCGAAACTCTATGCGAAGGGCACCGACGCGATCCTGAAGAAAATCGGCGAGGAGGCTACCGAAACCGTGATGGCGGCCAAGGACGGCCAAGCCGAAAAAATCATCTATGAAGTCGCCGATCTGTGGTTTCATACCCTGGTGCTGCTGGCGCAGCAGGGGCTGAAGCCTGTCGATGTGCTGAACGAGCTGGCGCGCCGCGAGGGCTTGTCCGGACTGGTTGAAAAAGCGAATCGAGATGAGTGACTGTATTTTCTGCAAAATCGCTGCGGGGCAATTGCCATGCACCAAGGTGTATGAAGATGACGAGGTGCTGGCCTTTCACGACATTCACCCGTTCGCTCGGGTACATTTTCTGATTATCCCCAAAACGCACATCGCGACCCTCGCCGATGCCGCTCCGGCGCACGAACGCCTGCTCGGCAAGATGCTGTTGCTGGCGCCCAGTCTGGCGAAAGCCCATGGGCTCGACGCCGGCTTCAAAACGCTCATCAACACCGGCCGCGGTGGCGGGCAGGAAGTGTTCCACATTCACATTCACGTATTCGGCGGCGGCGATCCCGTGCGGCCGACTTGATTTTCAAGCGAACATTCATCAAGGAGATTCCACATGGGTAGCTTCAGCATCTGGCATTGGCTGATCGTTCTGGTCGTGGTGTTGCTGATCTTCGGCACCAAAAAACTGCGCAACATCGGCAGCGATCTGGGCAGCGCGGTCAAGGGCTTCAAGGAAGGCATGAAAGAAGACGCTCCCAAGATCACCGAAGGCGAGAAGGGTCACACCATCGACGCCGAGGTCAAGGACAGGCAGAACTCCTGAGAGATTGAGGAACCGGGAGTGGGGAATGTCGCGCTGCGCGGTATCCTTTGCCCCTAGTCGCTACCCTGAATGTTCGACATCGGCTTTACCGAACTCATCGTCATCGGCGTGGTGGCGCTGATCGTCATCGGCCCTGAGCGCCTGCCCAGGGTTGCGCGCACCGTCGGGCATCTGTACGGGCGCATGCAGCGCTATGTCTCCACTGTC
>CAZOVQ010000138.1:0-5050 GCA_964583195.1 uncultured Thiobacillus sp. | reverse complement strand
CCATGGCGTGGTCGCACTGGTCGAGCTTGCCGGGCTCGACGAAGATTTCGAGCTGGACCACGCGGCCCGACGCAGTGGTGAAGCGGTCGGTCAGCACGTCGAGTTTGGCCGCCACCAGCGCGAAGAGATACGCGGGTTTGGGGAAGGGGTCGTCCCAGCGCACCCAGTGGCGCGCGGGGTTGTCACCCGTGCCTTGCGCGACCGGGTTGCCGTTCGACAGCAGTACCGGAAATTTTTCGCGTTCGGCTTCGACCGTGCAGGTGAACCGCGCCATCACGTCCGGACGATCCGGGTAGAAGGTGATGCGGCGGAAGCCTTCCGCCTCGCACTGGGTGAAGTAGCCGTCTTTCGATTTGTACAGGCCGGATAACTGGGTGTTGCGGTCGGGGTCGATGCGGACGACGGTTTCCAGCACGAAGGATTCGGGCGGCGGGCCGGAGATTGTCAATCTTTCCGGGGTGAGGCTGTAGGCATCGGCAGTAAGCGGCGTGCCGTCCAGCGCCACGCTCACCAGTTCCAGGTCTTCGCCCAGCAACACCAGCGGGGCGGCCAGCGCCGCCGGATTGCGGCGGCAGGCGAGCCGCGCGCGCACCTCGGCGTGGCCCTCGAAAATGCCTACGTGCAGGTCGACCGTGGCTATCAGCCAGGCGGGTGGGGTGTAGTCCTTGAGATAGAGCGTGACGGGGGTTTCAGTGCGCATGGGAGCTGGGAATACGTGAGAGAATTCGCGGCGGCGGCAAAGCCGGTGGACGGTCCGCCTGGCGCGCCAGGTGTCTGCATTTTACGACACCGAAGCGCCGCATCCGGGCCCCCTGCCTAACGTGAGCTTCCGGGTGAAAACGGCGGACGTAGCCAGTGCCGGCACCAGCCCCTACAATGCGGTGCATGAAAAAACTGCTGTGGTGGCTGCTGGCTATGCCTTTTTTCGCACACGCTGAATGGGGCGAATTCGAATTCGAATTCGAGCAGGACAAACCCTGGGTCGAGATTGCGGCGCATCTGCCGACTTATCCTGCGGCGGCGAATCTGATTCCTTTCGAAGTTTCCTCGGCCACGCGCAACCGCCATTTCATCGACGCCGCCTCGATCAGCGTCGGCAAGGACAGCGTCATACGCTACACCGTGGTGATCGAGGCCGCGGGCGGGGCGCGCAACGTTGTCTTCGAGGGCTTGCGCTGTGCGACGGGCGAACGCCGCCTGTATGCCTACGGCCATCCCGACGGCAGTTGGTCGAAAGCACGCAACGCGGGCTGGGAGCCGATCCGCGTGCATTCGCTGCTGTCATACCGCAAGGCGCTTTTCGAGGATTATTTCTGCCCGGATGGCATCGCGGTCTACAGCGCCGAACAGGCAGTGAAACGCCTGAAGCAGGGGCAGCCTTGAACACGCCGCTCGTCGCCCAGGCGCGCCGCATCGTCGTCAAGGTCGGTTCCAGCCTGGTCACCGCCGAAGGGCGCGGTCTCGACCATGCGGCCCTGTCGCGCTGGGCGGAGCAGATTTCGGCGCTGGTTGAAGCCGGCAGGGAGGTGGTGCTGGTGTCCTCCGGCGCCATCGCCGAGGGCATTGCGCGCCTGGGCTGGAAAAAACGCCCGCGCGCGGTGAACGAACTGCAGGCCGCCGCCGCGGTGGGGCAGATGGGGCTGGTGCAAGCCTACGAATCGATTTTCCGCACGCACGGGCTGCATGCCGCGCAGGTGCTGCTGACGCACGAAGACCTGGCCGACCGCACGCGCTATCTCAACTCGCGTTCGACGCTGCGCACCCTGCTCGAACTGCGCGCGGTGCCGATCATCAACGAAAACGACACTGTCGCCACCGATGAAATCCGCCTCGGCGACAACGATACGCTGGGCGCACTCGTAACCAATCTGATCGAGGCCGATTGTCTCGTTATACTCACCGACCAGGCGGGCCTGTATACCGCCGACCCGCGCAAGCATCCGCACGCCACACTGGTGCGTGAGGCGCAGGCAGGCGACCCGGCGCTGGAACGCATGGCCGGCGGCGCCGGCAGCAACGTCGGCACGGGCGGCATGCTGACCAAGCTGCTCGCCGCGAAGCGCGCGGCCCGCAGCGGTGCCCACACGGTCATCTGCAGCGGACGCGAGGAACGCGTGCTGCTGCGGCTGGCGGCGGGCGAAGCCATCGGCACCCGACTGGTTGCCCGGCAGGCGCCGCTTGCCGCCCGCCGGCAGTGGCTGGCCGACCATCTGCAATTGCGTGGCGGGCTCGTGCTTGACGACGGCGCGGTACGTGCGCTGACCGGTGGCGGTAAGAGTCTGCTGCCGGTGGGGGTGCGCGGCGTGACCGGCGAATTCGCGCGCGGCGAGGTGGTCGCCATGCTCGACGCAACGGGACGCGAAATCGCGCGCGGGCTGGTCAATTACAGCGCGAGCGAGGCGCGGCGCATTGCCGGCAGGCCCACTTCGGCGATCGAAGCCGAACTGGGCTACCTCGACGAACCTGAGCTGATCCACCGCGACAACCTGGTGCTGCTTTGAGCGTCACATTTGACCTGATCCGCCACGGCGAGCCTGTCGGCGGCCGCAAATATCGTGGTCAGTTCGACGATCCCCTCTCCGAAAAAGGCTGGACGCAGATGCGCGCGGCGGTGGGCGACGCCGCACCGTGGACACGTGTCGTCTCGTCGCCGCTTTCACGCTGCCGCGCATTTTCAGAATCGCTCGCCCTGCGCCATGCCTTGCCGCTTGCTTTCGACGCCCGGCTGATGGAAGTCGGTTTCGGCGAATGGGAAGGACTGACCGCAGCCGACATCGAGGCGCGCTGGCCCGGCGCGCTGGCCCGATTCAAGGCCGACCCGGTCGGCACGCGCCCCGCGGGTGCGGAAGCACTCGACGCCTTTTACGGAAGAGTGGGCGCGGCACTCGACGCGCTGTTGGCGGCGCATCCCGGCGAACACCTGCTGCTGGTCGGCCATGCCGGCGTAATCCGCATGGCGCTTGCCTGGGCACTGCGCCTGCCGCTGGAAAACGCTTACCGTGTCGAAGTCGCCTCCGCCTCGCTGACCCGGCTGCGCGTCGAGGCTGGCCGTGCGAGCCTTGTCTTCCACGGTGTCGCGCACCTGCCCGCGTAATTGCCGCCGCGCGCCCCGTCGCGCAATGCGCGCCTGCTTCCGGCGAGCGGCAGCACGCGGAAATGCAACAAACCGCCGGAGTGCAGTCGATTCGCCGTTTGCCTGGGTCGCGATCGTCTGGCTGTGGCTGGCGCTGCCGGCTGCCGCCGCCGGCATCCGGGTGGTCGACGATGCCGGGCAGCGTCTGGAATTCGCACACCCGCCACAACGCATCGTCTCGCTTGCGCCTCATCTCACCGAACTGCTCTACGCGGTGGGCGCGGGGGATAGGCTGGTCGGCGCGGACAGCGCGAGCGACTATCCCGAAGCCGCGCGCGCGCTGCCGCGAATCGGCGACTACAGCCGCATTCGCCCCGAGCGCATCCTGGCAGTCCGGCCCGACCTGATCGTGGCATGGTCAGGCGGCAACCGGGCGGCTGATCTGCATGGCGTCGCGCGACTCGGCATTCCCGTTCTGTACACCGAAGCCACACGGCTCGACGACGTGGCGCGACTGCTGCGCCTGATCGGCGCGGTCACCGGCCGGTCGCGGGAAGGCGAGGCGGCGGCGCGCGACTATCTGGCCCGACTCGATGCGCTGCGGCAGCGCCATGCGCGGCCGCAGCCGCTGCCGGTGTTCTATCAGATATGGGATCGGCCACTGATGACGGTGGGCGGCGCGCACTGGATCGACGAGGCATTGTCCCTGTGCGGCGCGCGCAACATCTTCCACGATCTCGACGCGGCGGCGCCGGTCGTATCGCGCGAGGCGGTGCTTGCGCGCAGGCCCGCGCTGATCCTGAGCGGCAGCGACGCACCCGATGCGCGCCGCGCATGGCAGCGCTTCGCTGCCTTGCCGGCGGCCGCGAACAAGGGTTTCGTCACCCTGGACGCGGATCGCCTGCACCGGGCGACGCCGCGCCTGATCGCAGGGGTGGCCGGTTTGTGCGAGGCAGTGAAAGCCTACGGACGCTGACGCCCGGCGCCGGGTTTGCGGTGCGGGCAATCGTCCTTGACGCAGTCGACGTAAATCTGCAGGGAATGGTCGTGGATGGTGAAGCCGCGTTCCCTGGCGACGCGCTGCTGGCGCTTTTCGATTTCGGCGTCGAAAAATTCCTCGACCTTGCCGCATTGCAGGCACACCAGATGATCGTGATGCTCGCCGTGATTGAGTTCGAACACCGCCTTGTCGCTGTCGAAATGATGGCGCATCAAAAGCCCGGCCTGCTCAAACTGGGTGAGGACGCGGTACACCGTGGCAAGCCCGATGTCCTGGCCTTCTTCGGCCAGCAGCCGGTAGACCTCTTCGGCCGTCATGTGCCGCTTGTCGCTCTGCTCGAACAGATCGAGTATCTTCAGGCGGGGGAGGGTGGCTTTCAGGCCGATGCTCTTGAGGTCGGACGGATTGCTCAAGCGAAGCTCCAGAACAGGGACGCGAATACGTTATCATACGTGTTTTTCCAAGCATCCTTCGCTAACCGCTTCCTGGCCATGCGCCGACTCCTGTTACCCCTACTGATCGCAGGCGCGCTGGCGGGCTGCGGCTCGCTTCCGCGCATCGGCCCCCATCGCATCGACGTCCAGCAAGGCAACGACCTCGACCAGGAAAACGTCTCCCGGCTGAAACTGGGCCTCAGCCGTTCGCAGGTGCGCTTCCTGTTGGGCACGCCGCTCATCGTCGACCCTTTCCACAACAACCGCTGGGACTACGTCTACGTTTTCTACAAGGCGGGTTCGCTGGCCGAGGAAAGAAAGCTCAGCCTGTTTTTCGACGGTGAAACCCTGATCCGCATCGACGGCGAACTTCCCGAAACGGCCGCGCAAACCGTGGCAACCGCAACCGCCGAACCCGCGGCAGCTGGCGGAGCGCAGCCCGTGGCGCCGGTTGCGGCGGGCACGACGCGCCCCGTAGCGCCGCAGGCCACCGCCGCGGCGCAGACGGCGGCGGCGCGCATGACCCAGACCGCCGCGGTCCCT